>CAIWGR010000091.1 GCA_903912275.1 uncultured delta proteobacterium | reverse complement strand
TCGGAGCGGGGGCCGGGCCGGCCGAAGCCGAGGTTGGGATTGACGAGCGCGTAGGCGCGGACCTGGCCCGTCGCGGTGGTGCCAAGGTTCTGCACTTCGAGCAGCATGACGAAGCTCTTGGCATCGAGGCCCCAGGGGGCGAAGACGCGGGTGCGGGTGGCGATTTCCATGCCGGCGGGCGTCTGCTCAACGCGAATGATGGGGGTGCCGCCGGCGAGGTCCGGGCGGGCGGGCGAGCTGTCGTAGCCCGTGGCGTCGAGATCGGCGGGGGCGCTGTTCAACCACTGGCTCTGGCCGCGGGCCTGAAGGCCGAAGTAGGCGTCGCGGAGCACGTCTCGGGAGTAGACAACCTGCGGCTGGAAGCAGGTCCCGCCGGGCGTCGTGGGCAGCCAGAGTTCCGTACCGTCGGCCTGCCAGCGGGGCTCTTCGGCAGCATAGAGGTGGTCGCGCAGGTGATGGATGACACCTGTCCGCGCATCGACCACCACGCCCGTCTGACCGTTCGAGCTGACGAGGTCGTACCAGCTCTGCGAGGGTGCAACGGGGTCGGCCGCGGCGGGTGCGGTAGAGGCAAGCCAGAGCAGCGCGCTCGACAGTGCAACAGCCATCCATTTTCTCATGCGAACGCTCCAAACAGGTGTTAGCCTTCGATAGCAACTCGGTGGTTGGATGCCAGCGCAGCCCGCCCCGCACTCTCCGCTTCGGTTCATGTCCTCGACTTCGCAAGCCCTCTCTTTCATGCAGGAGCATGTGCCGCTGGCCCCACGTACGACGATGGGAGTCGGCGGTCCTGCGCGGTTCTTTGTAGAGGGTCTCGATGCGGCGCGGGTTGCCAAGGTCATCCGTCACGGACGGGAGCGCGGGTTGCCCACCTTTGTGCTGGGCGGCGGGAGCAATCTGGTCGTGTCGGATGAGGGGTTCGACGGATTGGTCGCGACGGTGGACGAGTTCGGCATCGATATCACCGAGGACCATCGCAGCCACCGCGTGAGGGTTGGCGCGGGCGTGGTCTGGGACGAGCTGGTGGCCTTCACCGTCGATGAGCGCCTGACCGGGCTGGAGTGTCTGAGCGGTATCCCGGGGCGTGTGGGCGCGGCTCCGATTCAGAACATCGGCGCCTACGGCGCAGAGGCTGCTGACCGCATCATTGGCCTTTCGGCGATCGACCTGGTGACGGGCGAGCGACGCTATTTCGACCACGCCGACTGCGGCTTTGGCTACCGGACGAGCATGTTCAAGAGCAGCGCGCGCGACCGATATCTGGTCACTTCGGTCGACTTCCGACTGTCGCGCAGCGCGCCGTCGCAGCTCAACTACGAGGAGCTCCGCCGCGCCTTCGGCGGGCGCGAGAGCGTGAGCGATCTGACCGAGGTGCGAGAGACCGTGCTGCGCATCCGGGCGGGCAAGTCGATGGTCTATGACACCGAAGACCCCAACCATCGCAGCGCCGGCTCCTTCTTTGTGAACCCGATCGTCGAGGCGGAGGTCGCCGACAGGTGTGAGACCGCTGCGCGCGCCGCGGGCTTCGAAGGAGCAATGCCCCGCTTCGCTGCCGATGGCGGCCGCGTGAAGCTCAGCGCAGGGTGGCTCATCGAGCGGGCCGGCTTCGAGCGGGGCTTCGCTTTTGGGCAGGCGCGGCTGTCGCCCAAGCATGCGCTCGCAATCGTCAATACCGGCAGTGCGCGTGCCGCCGATGTGGTCGCGTTGGCAGGATTTGTGCGGCGCGGCGTGCACCGCGCGTTTGGCGTCACGCTGGAGCCTGAGGCGATCTTTGTCGGCTTCAAGAAGCCCGTGGACGAGCTGCTCGCATGAGACGGAAAGAGCGGGCCGACCGTATCCGTGAACAGCTCGAGGCGCTCTACGGACAGCCTGCGATTCCGCTCGACCACACCGACCCCTTCACGCTGCTCATTGCGGTGTTGCTGTCTGCACAAACCACCGACAAGAAGGTGAACCAGATCACGCCAGAGCTCTTTCGGCGTGCGCCGACACCCGCGGCGATGGCGGCGCTGACGGTCGAAGAGATTCGCGAACTCATCCGTGAGGTGGGGCTCGCGCCGCAGAAGGCGAAGGCGCTCAAGCGGACGGGTGAGCTTCTCGTCGAGCTTCATGGCAGCGTGGTGCCGCAGACCTTTGAGGAGCTCGAGGCGTTGCCCGGCGTAGGCCACAAGACGGCGTCGGTCGTGATGTGCCAGGCCTTCGGTTTTCCTGCCTTCCCGGTCGATACCCACATCCACCGGCTCGCGACCCGCTGGCGCCTGACCAGCGGCAAA
The DNA here is from genome assembly GCA_903912275.1 of uncultured delta proteobacterium. GTDB lineage: Bacteria > Myxococcota_A > Bradymonadia > REDH01 > REDH01 > CAIWGR01. The sequence continues at coordinate 90 of CAIWGR010000091.1, read as the reverse complement.
AATGTGGAGACGACCGAGGCCGACCTCAAGCGGCTCTTCCCCGTGGAGAGTTGGAACCGGCTGCATCTGCAGATCATCTACTTTGGCCGT
>CAIWGR010000090.1 GCA_903912275.1 uncultured delta proteobacterium | reverse complement strand
AGGCTCCCTCGACGACGCCACCGCGCTCGCGCAGAACCTCGGCATCAAGACGCATACCATCCCCATCGAACCTGCCTTCGTCGCACTCCGCGACACGTTGCAGCCCTCCTTCCAGAACCAGACCCTCGGACTCACCGAAGAGAACCTCCAGGCCCGCATCCGTGGCATCCTTCTCATGGCCCACGCAAACCTCCACAACGCCCTCCTGCTGACCACGGGCAACAAGTCGGAGCTCGCTGTCGGCTACTGCACCCTCTACGGCGACATGTGCGGCGCTCTCGCGCCCATCGCAGACCTCACCAAAGGGCGCGTCTGGCAACTCGCACGCCACCTCAACCGCGACGGCATCGTGATCCCCGTCAACTCCATCGAAAAGCCGCCCAGCGCCGAACTTCGCGAGAACCAGACTGACCAAGACTCGCTCCCGCCCTACGAAATCCTCGACCTCATCGTCGAAGCCTACGTCGAGCGTGAGCGTTCTCCTGACGACCTCATCCGAGACGGTTTTGATCCCGACACCGTCGCGCGCGTCACGCGACTCATCGACCTCAGCGAGCACAAGAGAAGGCAGACGCCACCCGTGCTCCGCATCACCGAAAAAGCCTTCGGCACCGGCCGCCGGTATCCCATCGCAGCCGCACCCGTCGCAAAAATCTAGCCACGCAGACGCTGCACACGCGACGACAGCAGCGTCATGCGCGCCCGCCCCTGCACATCCTCTGCCGCCATCTTGAACGCCCGTGCCTGGCCCACCAACACCAGCAGCCTGCGCGCTCGCGTCACCGCCGTGTAAAGGATTGAGCGACTGAGCATCCGGAAGTGATGGTTGGTCAGCACCAGCACCACTGCCTCAAACTCCGACCCCTGAGACTTGTGGACGGAGATGGCGTAGGCCAACTCCAAGTCGCGAAGCGTTTCTCCGCCGTAGCTCACCTCGCGACCCTCAAAATCAACACGAATGCGCTGCGCTCCCTCCTGCACCTCCGTCACAACGCCAATGTCGCCGTTGAAGACCTCAAGGTCGTAATCGTTCCGTGTCTGGATCACCCGATCCCCCACGTTCGGCCGAATCGGGCCACCCTCCGCGCCGCTGCCACCCGTCAGCCTCGCCTGCAGCGCCCGATTGAGCGCCTCAGAGCCGGCCGCCCCTCCGTGCATCGGAACCAGCACCTGAATGTCGCGCGACGGACGAAGCCCAAAGCGCTTCGGAATCCGCTCCGTCACCACCCGACCAACCACATCCAAGACCGCCTCTGGGTCAGACGCCTCGATGAAGAACACGTCGCTCGAAGCGGCATTCTCCACCGCCTCCCAGCGCCCTGCTCGCACCGCGTGCGCCACCTCCAGAATCCGCGACCCTTCGCTCTGTCGAAATACCTGCGTGAGCCGAGATACGGGCACCGCCCCGGACCGTATCAGCGCCCCAAGCACGTCGCCCGGACCGACCGATGGCAACTGCTCCTCATCGCCCACAAGCACCAGCTGACTCTCAGGACCAACAGCCTCCAACAGCGCAACGGCGAGCGCGGTGTCCAGCATGCTCGCTTCGTCCACCACAATCACAGACGCCTCGATTGCCAGCCCACGGCCACGCAAAAACTTCCCCGTCCGCGGGTCGAACTCCAGCAGACGATGCACCGTCTTCGCTGCAATCCCCGTGGCCTCCTGCATACGGCGCGCCGCCCGTCCGGTCGGTGCCGCCAGCGCAACCTGACCGCCCGAGCGCAACACCTGCTCCGCGAAGGTCCGCACGATCGTCGTCTTGCCCGTACCAGGGCCGCCCGTCAGCACCGCCAGCCCGCTGCGAGAAATCCCCAGCAGCGCCGCAACCTGCGTCGCCGCCAAACGAACCTCGCCGCTACCGCCACCGACAGCGACCTCCTCTGACCTGCTTGGCCCCCACACTCCCTGCCGTCCCGCTAGCGATACGACCTGCTCTGCCAGCCGCTCCTCCAGGCCGCTCATCT
>CAIWGR010000089.1 GCA_903912275.1 uncultured delta proteobacterium | reverse complement strand
TCGGCAACCGTGCCGTCTCGGTGCAGATCGCCTTCTCGCACGCTGCGGCCGACCTCGACCTCTACATGTTCGACGAAGACGGGGTGCTGGTCGCATCAAGCGACACGCTCGCCGATGTGGAATCGATCAACTACCTGCCGAGCGCGGGCGGCATACGCTTTGTGCAGGTGGTGGCCTTCGACAGCAGCGCCGCCGGCAGTTATGTCATGACCGTCGAGTAGTCGGTTCCACGGCCGTATCCTCTCTCGTCCCGCCCGCCGCGAACCCCCGTCTGCTTGATGTCCCACTCGCTATCACGCATCGTCCAGCTCTCCGACATCCACGTCTGGGAGCCCTCGGGACTGCATCCGTTTGACCTGATCGGCAAGCGTGGGGCCGGCTTTGCGAACTACCGCCTCCGGCGCCGCGGGGAGTACTCCATCGCCGTGCTGCGCGCCGCCATTGCCAAGGCGGTGGAGACGAAACCGGATCTGGTGCTGGTGAGCGGCGACCTCAGCAATCTGGGGCTGCGCTCCGAGCTGGAGCAGGCGCGGCGGGAACTTCAACCCGTGGTCGATGCCAAGCTCCGGCTCGCCATCATCCCAGGCAACCACGATGCCTACCTCAAGTCGTCGCTGGCCGGTCAGTTCGAAGAGGTGCTGCGCGACGGCCAACAGGCCGACGACCGCGAAGCTTCGCCCTACCCCTTCCTGATGCGGCTACCGACTGCAGACCTGCTCTGCCTGAGTTCGGCCATCGCCACCGTGCCGCTCATGGCCTACGGGCGGATTGGCGCGGAGCAGTTTGCCCGCGCGGAGGCCATCATGGCCCGGCGTGACCGCAGCCGTCCGCTCGCGCTGACGGTTCACCATCCCGTCACCCCCACACCGGGCAAGCGGAACGAGTATCACCGCGAGCTCCGTGACGCCGCTGCCCTCCGCGACTTTGCAACGCGCCACGGCGCAGTCCTGCTGGCGCACGGCCACAACCATCTCTCGCATGTCGTCAGGCTGGATGGCGGCTGCGTGGTCTCGGGCATCTCGTCGAGCACCACGCGGCGCGACGACCACGACCACCGTCGCGGCGAGATCGTCCAGTATCATCTAGATGGCGGCGGTCTCACCCGGCTCGAACGGTCGCGCTGGAACGAGGCCGCTGGCGCCTTCAGCGACTGGGCTTCCGTAGACCTGTCGAGCCTCCAGGCGGGCTAAGCGCTCCTGCGGATGGCCGCAGCGTAGAAGCCGTCGGTCCCGTGGTGCTGCGGCCAGAAGCGGAGCGCGCCGGCCGGGGTCGCGTTCGGCGCATCGGGTGCGACGAGCGGCGCGATGCGGGCACCTGCAGTTGCGGCGACGAAGGCCTGAATCTGGGCCTCGTTCTCGTCAGCTAGCACGGAGCAGGTGGCGTAGATGAGCAGGCCGCCCGGCGCGGTCTTCTCCCAGGCGGAGCGGAGCACCTCACGCTGCGCCGCGACAGCGTCGCGGAGCGCAGCATCGGCGTCGCGGAGGCGGAGTTCGGGGTGGCGACGGAGCGTACCGACACCGGTGCAGGGTGCGTCGGCGAGCACGAGGTCGAAGGGTGGCGTGTCGCGAAGGCCCTGCGCGGCGAGATCCGGGCGCACAACGAGGCGGCTCGCACCGGCTCGGGCAGCGCGGGCCGGCAGTTCGGAGAGCCGGCCAACAGACAGGTCAGTCGCAACGATCTGCAGGTCGGAGCGGGCCGCAGCCAGCGCGAGGCTTTTGCCGCCACGGCCGGCGCAGAGGTCGAGCAGGCGGGCCTCGGGCGGAGCGAGCGCGGCGATGGCGTCGGCGAGCGCCTGCGAGGAGGCATCCTGCACTTCGAGCCAGCCCCTGCTGAAGGCCTCCGTCTCAAAGAGGTGGCGCTGGCCTGTGAGGTCGAAGGCGGCCTCCGACCAACGATTGGGCGTGGCAGTCAGCCCGTCTCGCTCGAGCGAGGCGAGGCAGCGGGCCTGCGCTTCGGCGCTCCTCTGAAGACGCACGGTCAGCGGCGCCTCGCGCATCGAGGCTGCAAAGAAGGCTTCGCGCTCGCCGATCTCCACCTGTTCCCATAGCGCGGCGGTGACGCCGAACCGCAGATGGTCGGGCAGCGGCGCAGCGAGCCAGGCTGCCGCGCGCTCCGATGTGAAAGAGGCCCGCTGCTCAAGGAAGAGGAAGGGCACCTCGTAGGGCATCCTCTTCAGCGTCTCATCGAGCCTCGCTGCACGCAGTACCGCACGCTCCGCAATCTGCGCGCCGCTCTGTGCGGCAATGAGCCAGTGGCGGAGCGCCGCGCGTGTCCAGAGCCGGGCCCAGTAGCCATCTCGCGGTGCAACCCCGCCCGACTGCCGGAGCAGTCGCGCCATCGTCGGCGCGGCCTCATCCGGAGCCGCTCCAATCGCACGGGTAAGCCGCAGCACAAACTCTGCGAGTCCACGGCCATCGAGGGGCAGCTGCCTGCCGGAATGCTCCGCTCTGCCTGGTCCCGACGCGGGCCGATCGTTGGGTCTTGCGCTCATTGCTGGCTCCCTCGCAGGCCGGCCGTCCTCGGCGCCCCGCTTGTGACCCGCCCTTGCCGATGTTAGAGCCGCGGCGCAATCCCCATCTCCGCATGGGGCGGTCAAGGAGCAGAGATGGGCAGCGAGATTCGGAGCGTCGGCGTCGTCGGCGGTGGGCAGATGGGGACGGGGATCGCGCAGGTTGCGGCCCAGTTTGGCTTTACGGTCATCATCGTCGACAGGTCTACGGCGGTCCTCGAACGGTCGAAGAGCATCATGATGCGCTCCCTCGCCCGCCTTGTTTCCAAGG
>CAIWGR010000088.1 GCA_903912275.1 uncultured delta proteobacterium | reverse complement strand
GGCTCGGCACCGCAAGACCCACGCCCAGGCAGCGCAGGCCCGGAGCGCCCGCACGCGAGCGGCAGCTCCGCACCGAACGCACCAGCAACGACAGCGTCTCCTCGGGCTGCTCACGCGTGGCAAACGGCGTATACTCCTCCGCCAGAATCCGGCCCCGCAGGTCGGTCACCGCAACCGTCACATGGGTCGCACCCATCTCCACGCCAACAATGCAGTAGGCGTCGTCCGCGAAGGCCACCATCACCGGCGGCCGGCCACCGCGCGAAGGCCCCGCCTCCTGCAGCCGCACCAGCCCATCCTCTGCAAACCGGCCCACAATCGACGACACCGTCGAGGCGCTCAGCCCCGTCTCACGCGCCAGCTCCGCACGCGAAACGAGCTCCGCCTGCCAGATCCGCCGCAGGAGCATCGCCTCGTTGCTCGCCCGCATCCCGACGATGTCGACCTTATCGCGCCGCCGTAGTGTCACCGCGTCACCGCCATTGGATGTCGTCCACAAAGAAGCTCGCACCGCCCGTGTCGCCGCTCACCCAACCAAAGGCACCCACCAGCTCGCTCGGCAGCGTCGCCGTCGGCAGCGCCACCCGGTACTGCGTCGGCGTCGTGGTGAGGGTGAAGACCGCAGACTCCGCAGCAAAGCCATCCGCCACCGCGCCGCCAATGCCCGCAAGGAACTTTACCTCTTCGCCGCCCGCGGCGCCCCAGGCCCACAGCGTCACCTCGGTCGCGCCCGCCGGAATCGCCAGACCGGGCAGCGTGCCCCAGTTGGCCTCCGGGTACTGCCAGAAGACACCCGCCCAGCCCACGCGGCCAGGCCGCCAGGTGAACTGCCGACAGGCGCCCTGCCCCTCGCCGGCCCGCGCCCCGTTGCAGGCATCCTCGGTCACCGCGATGCCGCCCGGCGTCTCGCCGTCGCCCATGAAGCCGCTCGGCACCCAGAAACTATCCACGGCGAACGGCAGCGTGGTCGGGCGGGTCGCAACGCCCGTATCAACCGTCGTGTCTACCGGCTCGGTATCGACCGCCGTGTCGGCTGTTGTGTCGGTCGGCTCGGTGTCCAGGGCGGTATCCGCAGGGTCCGTGTCGGCCGCCGTGTCGGCTGGCTCCGTGTCTGCAGTTGTGTCGGCTGGCTCCGTGTCGGCTGCCGTGTCCGCAGGCTCCGTGTCGGCCGTCGCGGTATCGTCGCCGCCATCGGCCGTCGTGTCGGCGGCACCCGTGTCATTCGGGTCAGGCAGACAATCGAGCCCCGACCGAATCGTGCCGGCAGCACAGGGAGGAGTGTCGCCTACCTCGCGGGCACAGGCTGCGAGAAGGAGCGCAGAAACAAGAAGGAGTCGGCGGTGCATCGTTCGACCTTTGGGCGGAGTCCGAAGAAAGCCTAAGACACTTCGTTCGGAGAGACAAGGAACCGCCTGCATCGCGCCGCGTCATCACCCAAGCCACTCACGCAACAAGAGAATCCAGTTTCGCACACCCGCTCCATGCCCATTTTGACGCACGCGAAAGATCGCGGTTCGCGCGAACGCAGTTGGCCGCTTCGTCCTAAGTTGCCGATGCGCCTCGACCGTGGTCGTGTTTCGCCGCGACGCGACCGGTAGCGCCACAACCCTGACCGCGCGCCCCCAACCTCCAGCGCCCTTGCAACCGCAGCAGCGGCAGCCTAGTCGCCTCTCTGGCGCACTGGTGCGACCTCGCACATCTCGGCATCTCCATGAGCAAGTCCTCTGTCGAAACCTATGGAAGCTGGGCCGTCGTCGCCGGCGCCTCAGAAGGACTCGGCGCCGCCTTCGCGCAGGCACTGGCCAGGCGCGGACACAACCTCATCCTCATCGCCCGCCGTGCAGAGGTCCTCGCCGCCGAGGCCGACCGGCTCCGCAAGTCCGGCGTCGAGGTCCGCACCCTCGCGCTCGACCTCGGCGACCCCGCCTTCGTCCCGCTCCTCCTCGCCGAACTCGAAGGCCGCGAGCTCGGCGTCGCCGTCTTCAACGCCGCCTACTCCTACATGGCCCCCTTCCTGAGCCGCCCCGTCTCGGAGCCCCTCAAGGTCGCGGCCGTCAACGTCCAGGGCCCCCTCCTCTTCTCCCACGCGCTGCTCCCACAGATGGTCGAGCGCAAGCGTGGCGCCCTCGTCCTCATGTCCTCCCTCTCGGGCTTCCAGGGCTCCCCCTTCCTCGCCGCCTACTCCGCCAGCAAGGCCTTCAACACCACGCTCGCAGAGGCGCTCTGGGGCGAGATGGAAGAGCACGGCGTCCATGTCCTCGCCAGCGCAGCCGGCGCCATTCGCACCCCCGGCTACGCCGCCACCCTCGCCAAAGAGGCGCCCGGCACCATGGACCCCGACGCCGTCGCCGAAGAGACCCTGCGCGCGCTCGGCAAGGGCCCGCTGGTCGTCCCCGGCACCTTCAACAAGCTCGCCTCTTTTATCCTCCGACGGCTCCTACCCCGCAGCCTCGTCGTCCGCATCATGCGCAATTCGATAGCAGGTCTCCAATGATCATCGGCTTCTTCTCCTCCTGGATTGTCTACGCAGTCATCCTGCTGCTCCACCTCATCATCCCGGCCCGCTGGGTCGACGGCTATGTGAAGCACGAGGTCACGGGCAAACCACTCCGCTACCGCCTCAACGGCCTCCGCGTGCACCTCGTTACGCTCGGCCTCTTCGCCGCGCTCTGCCACTACGGCCTGCTCCCCTGGGACTTCTTCTGGACCCACCGCTGGGAGGGGCTCGCCGGCGCCTGCACGCTCGGCCTCATCTTCACCGCCGCCATCGTCTTCACGGCCCCCTCCACTGGGAAGTCGCTCCTCGCCGACCTCTACCTCGGCCGCCGGTTCAACCCGCAGTGGCAGGATGGCCGCATGGACGCCAAGATGGTCCTCTACCTGGTCGGCGCCGTGCTGCTTGCGCTCAACGTCATCTCCTTTGCCGCCCACCAGGCGATGGCCTTCCCCGACGCCATCAACTGGGGCGCCTGGCTCTATGTGGGCCTCTTCCTCTTCTTCACCAGCGAATACCTCTACTTCGAAGAGGTCCACCTCTACACCTACGACTTCTTCGCCGAGCGGGTCGGCTACAAGCTCGGCTGGGGCTGCATCACCTTCTACCCCTACTTTTACGGCATCGGGCTCTGGTCACAAGCCGAGAAGCCCTCGCCCGGCACCCCCACGGCGCTGCTGGTCGTCTACGGGCTGGTCTTCTTCCTGGGCTGGTTCCTGTCGCGCGGCGCCAACCTCCAGAAGTTCTACTTTAAGACCGACCCCACCCGCAAAGCCTTCGGCCTGCTCACCCCCGAGACCGTCACAGACGGCCAGCGCACCCTGCTCGTCAGCGGCTTCTGGGGCCTCTCGCGTCACATCAACTACCTCGGCGAAATCCTCATGGCGACGGGCCTGGCGCTCTCGCTCGGCCGCCCCGGCGAGCTGCTCCCCTGGCTCTACCCGCTCTACTACGTGGCGCTCCTCTTCCCCCGCCAGGCCGACGACGATCGCCGCTGTGCCGAGAAGTATGGCCCGCTCTGGAAGACCTACACCGACCGGGTCCCGCGCCGCATCATCCCCGGCCTCTACTAGGGCGCTGCGCCACGCGGCGCAGGCTTGAAGTAGATGACCTCGCGCAGCCCGGGCGTGAGGTAGTCCGGCACCTCGCCCACCTGCGCGTAGCCGAGCCCCTCATAGAAGCGACGCGCGCCCAGGTTGGTGTGGGTGCAGAGCAGGAAGAGCCCGTTCGGTCGGCCGTAGGCTTCCTCAAGCGCGGCCATCAGCGCCCTGCCCACCCCCTGCGAGCGCACCGCGCCATCCACGCTCAGGAGTTTGAGGTAGCCGCTCCGTCCAAAGCCGCCCTGCCGCAGGAAGTGGGCAAACCCCACCGGCACCCCACCCCGCTCCGCCACCAGCAGCGAGGCGCCGGCATCGGTCAGCGCCATCCGCAGCTGCCGCTCCACCCCAGCAGCCGTGATGCCATGCTCGGCAAAGAGCGGCACCCGGGCCGTCCAGGCCGCCATCGCCTCCACATCGCCCTCCACCGCGGGCCGTATCACCAGTGCATCGTTCAAAGCGGACCTCCAAAGAGCTGCGCGAGCGGCAAGAAGGGACCGAGCGCCTGCAGACGCGGGAGCTGGCGGAGCAACGACGTCACACCCTGCGGCTCGTTGCCGTTGCCATGCACCAGAATCACGCTGCCGGCGGTCGGCTCCTGCCCATAGGCAATCCAGGCGTCGCTGCCGAGCGGAATGAGGGAGTAGGCGAGGAGGAGGTCCACCCAGCGCTGGTCGGAGACAAGCCCCGGAAAGCGGAAGAAGGGAGAGGGCACCTGTCCCCGTTCGAGCAGCGCGACCTCGACGGCCTCGATCTCACGCGACGGGGTGAGGCCTGGCGTCAGGAGAAAGTTCTCGCTGTCGGGGCGTCCCACCACAAAGGGATGCGCGTCGGAGTGGTTGACCCAGGTCACCGCCACCTGTCCGGCCTGCTGGAGCGCAACGAGCTCCGCGAACCGAGCGGCATGGTTGCGGAGCCATCCGCCCGTGATGGCCACCCCCATCGGAACCGGCCCGCCCTGCTCCGCGGAGAGGTCTGCGATTGCATCGAAGAGCCGGCCTGCGAACTTTGACCCAGGCGCGGGGCAGAGGTCGGCTGTCAGGAAGAGCCCCTGCACGGGCAACTCTGCCCGCCGCACGCCATCGTTGCGGGTCGGATAGGGAGCCGCGGTGGCCCCAAAGAGCGCCCGCCCGAAGCGCGAACGCTCAAACCGACGCTCTGCCTCCGGGTCTTGGCAATCGAGCGCCTCGGGGGCGACGAGACGGCTGGTTACCGCCTCCACGTCGGTCACGAGAAACCGCGCAGCCCCATCGAGCCGCATCGCCCGCGTCGCATGCACCACACGGCCAGTCGCGACCTCGAGGCAGTCCATCTGGACCACCTCAAAGCCCGTCACCCGTTGCCGCACCGCCGGCTCAGCCGCAGCGCGCGACGCAACGAGGAGCACCACAGCCCCCGCCAACACCCGCGCCGCCTGCAACCAACCACCCATGCCGTCTCCGCTAAGCCTGCACGGGGCAGCGGTCAAAGAAGTGGGGCGCGCAGCTGAATCTGCTCGACGCGAAAGGCC
>CAIWGR010000087.1 GCA_903912275.1 uncultured delta proteobacterium | reverse complement strand
GGTGCCGCCGCAAGGATGGTGGGGTCTGCGAAGACGGCGATGGGCGGCGTGCAGGGCTGCGTCGTCTTGACCCCGTCTGAGAGGATCGCGGCGATGGAGGAGGTGAAGCCGTTCATGCTCGGCGCGGTCGCGACGCAGGCGTAGGGCAGGCTGAGGCGGTGGGCCGCCATTTTCACGAGGTCGTTGAGGCTGCCTGCGCCGACGGCGATGGCGAAGCCGAAGTCGGCGGTGGCGAGGAGCGCGCCGACCCGGTCGATGGTCGCGTCGTCGCAGTTGGGGATCTCCTCACCCGGCGAAGGGGCGAGTTCGAAGAGCACTGTATCGAAGCCGGACTGCTGCAGCAGCGCGTCGAGCGCCTCGGCGGCGACAGCGCGTGTGATGGCGTCGCAGACGATTGCGATGGGGCCCGATCGAACAAAGGGACGAATCGCCGCAGGAATCTTGTGCAGCAGCCCGTTTTCAACGAGCGCAACGGCTGTGGTGGTCTGGTAGCGGACGCCGTCGGCGCCGGTCCTGTCGAAGCGGCAGTAGCGGTCAATGAGCTGTTGCATGGGTTTCGGCCCTCTTTGGATGAAGCGAAGAGAGGGGTCTGCGTTGCAGGCCTCAAAAAATTTGGCAACCCGTCGGGTGGCCTTTACCTTCTGATCGTTTGGCGGCCAGCATCGGCCGTCGTTGGAGGAAATCATGACGAACAAGCAGAGCGTCAAGCAAGTCACAACGACTACGAAGATTGAGACGACCACTCTCACCCACGAAGAGGAGATGGTCGTTCGCATGCGCAAGGGCCTCAGCGAGGGTCCCGAGACGAAACTCGAGATGCGCACCTTCCCGAGCACCGATGTCGCTGAGATGATCCGGCAGATGGAGGCGCGTGCGCTTCGCCACCTCGAGGCCCAGCCTTCGGTGGAGGTCGATGCGTCGGCGAGCGCCCGCATCCTCGACCGGCTGTCGCAGCTCAAGGGCCAGTAATCCCGCCGAGGCGCCACCCGTTGTTTGGGTGGTGTGCCTTACGGTGAGGGCAGCCGCGAGGAGACGAGCGCAATCAGCGCATCGTTTGCGGGGCTCCGATCTGTGAGCCAAGCCTGCAGCCGGCGGAGCATCGCTTCGTCGGCAGAGGGCTCCAGGGCAAGCCGTGCCGCCGTATTCTCGGCGTCTGCGTCGCGGAGCAGGCTCACCTGCTGCGTCTGGAGGCAGCGCCAGAGCAGTTCTGCCACCGAGAGCGGATAGGCGGCGCCATCCTGCATCGCGTCGACGGCAGATAGGTAGATGTGGACGAGATCTTTGTGACGGTCCATCTCGCGGCAGGCCCGCTCCACTGCCACGAAGTGGTCGAAGGGAATCGGATCGAGCATGAAGGCGAGCAGATGGCTCTCTAGGGCGCTGCGCGGTGCGCCGAGCTGTTCGGAATGGAAGAGGCCGATGCGGTGATAGAGCGCTGCGCGGGCCGCTCGGTCGGCTGTCTTTCGAGCGGTTGCTTCGAGGGCGGACACCGTTTCGGCGAGGCTTCCTGCGGGCGCCGCTCTTTCTGTGAGGCGCGGCGTGGGCTCAGGCGTGGGTGCGAGGCGGCTGGTGGTCGCCGCGATGGGAGCGGTAACCGGAGCCGCAACGGCAGGCGTCGCCGCCGGTTTGACCAAGGAGGCGCCGGCAGCGGGTTGGGCCAGGATGGTCGGATTCGACTGCCTCCGCTCCTGCGCTTCGATGCGCGCGAGATGGGCCGCCACGGGCAGCAGCGCCTCAAGGGGTGAGCCAGGGCCACAACGGTGGGCGAAGTCGGATGAAAAGGTCCCAAGTTGCTGCTGCCGTGCCGCAGCAATGAGCGCGGCCCACCCTCGGATCGCACTGCATGTTTCGAGCCCTTCGGAGAGCCGTGCGAGCGTGAGCCGGGGCTGAGCGGCGGTAGCATCGCGGAGACAGGCGAGGTCGCGCTCGCGCGGGGTTAACGCTGCGAGTGCAACGTAGACCGAATCGGCTTCGGCTCCGTTGCCACCAGTGTCCGTTACCCGAGCTTGGGTGCCCGCCATGGAGCGCATCGACCGAACATATCTCTCCGCCACAGGGTGGCCGAGCGGCGCCATCGCATCGAGGACGGCTGAGGCGATCTCGTCGAGCGAGGGTCTTGGGAGCGATGATGTCACGCAGAGCTCGCACGGCGGGTTCGTCGAGGGGTTGGTGTGCGATACTCGCCAGAGGCTGAACCGTCTAGCGAGCTGGGTGATGCCCTCTGGCGCTCGGGGTCAAATCCGTGGTGTTGCATTGACGGTCTTTGATCTGGCGTGGTATCTTCCTTCTCCCACTTGAACAGCCAGTTCCTGCGTACTTTACGCGGCAATATGCAGGTGCAAGCAATGTCAGGAGCCTTTCGAATGAAGCGGACCACGTCAGGCGGATTGCATCGGACGGCAGCGT
>CAIWGR010000086.1 GCA_903912275.1 uncultured delta proteobacterium | reverse complement strand
GTTGCCCGAGATGCAGACCGCGTCGTCGCTGCAGGCGGCGCCGAGGGGCTGGCTCGCGGTGCAGCCAGCAACGGGCTCGACGCAGGTGAGGCGTCCGGGCTGGGCTGCGTCGCAGGCGAACTGTCCGCATCGTCCGCAGGCGCTGCCGGGCTCGCCGCGGAGTGCACCGCAGCCGCCACAGGCGTTGCGTGCGCTGTCGCCGGCATCGCCGTCACAGCTGACGGAGGCGTTGTCGGCTGCGCAGGTGAGGCGACCGCTGCCGCAGGTTCCGCAGAGCGACTCGGGTGGGCCGCTGAGAAGGCCGCAGCCGCCACAGGCGTTGGACTCAGAGGCGCCGTCGCAGCGGGTGGTGGTGCGCCGCGGGTCGGTGGGGTCGCAGGCCACACGGCCATCGAGACAGGTTCCGCAGCGTTCACCGAGAGGCAGTCCTGTCAGGGGCCCGAGCCCGCCGCAGGGGTTGGTCGAGCCACGGGTGATGCAGGCGGCCTCGTCGGGGCCAAGACAGAGGACGGAGCCGTCGCCGTTGTCGCAGGAGGTTCCGATCTCGAGGGCGAGCGTTGTGCAGCCGCCGCAGGCGTTGAGTTCGCCTTGGCCGCGGCAGGAGAGATTGCCCTCTGCGTTGCATGTCCACGTGCCGCCGCAGGCGTTGCAGGCTGTTCCGGGTTCTGCGGCGAGCGGCTCACATCCACCGCAGGCGTTGCCGCCCTCGAGGTCGACGGCGGTGAGGGCGCCGTCGTCGCAGAAGAGGACGCCGCGGCGGCAGCCGCTGTCGTAGAGGGTGCCTGGGAGGGCGGTCACGCCGGTGACGCCATCGGGGAGTGTGAGCAGGCCCGCGCCGCCGCAGGCGTTGCTGGAGGGGTCGAGGCAGAGGGTGGTCTCACGGGTGGCGCAGATGGTGACGCCCTCAGCGCCGCTGCCTTGGAGGCAGGTTGCGCCGGGAGGGTCGGAGAGCTGCGCGCAGCCGCCGCAGTCGTTGAGTTCGCCGGCGCCGATGCAGGTGGCGGTGCCGGCGGCGCAGGCCCAGAGGCCGTCGCCGCAGCTTCCGCAGGGGGTGCCGGGTATTCCGGGCAGGAGGGAGCAACCGCCGCAGCTGTTGGGGCGTGAGCCACCGGAGCAGGAGAGCTGGTCGGGCCCGGTGCAGAAGAGCAGGCCATCACCACAGGCGCCGCAGCCGTCGCCTGGCACTGCTGAACGTTCGTCGTGGCTGAGCTGGCCTGAGCCGCCGCAGTCGTTGAGGCCGCCAGAGCCGTCGGTGGGGATGGGCGGCAGCGACTTCGTGTTGAAGTTGATTCCGTCGCAGGCCGAGAGGACAAGGCAGAGGAGGGCGAGGAGTGCGGTGCGCAGGGTCATGGTTCTTCGGGCTATGGGTCTATCGGCAGACGCGCATGCCGCCGGGATTGACTACGGCGGTGATGTCGCAGCTGATCGGGGCGCAGCAGCCGAGCGCATCTGAGGGGCAGCCTAGGGCGCCTGCGCGGCAGTAGTCTTGTCCGAAGGCACAGTCGCAGCCGCGTCGGCAGCTACCGGCGGTGCAGCTGTCGCCGTCGCAGACGACGCCGCAGGCGCCGCAGTTGTTCAGGTCTGTCTGCACATCGAGGCAGACGCCGTTGCAGAGCGAGAGGCCGGCCGGGCAGCGACAGGCGCCGGCGGTGCAGAGCAGGCCAGCGTCGCAGACGATTCCGCAGCCGCCGCAGTTGCTCGTGGTGTCGAGTGTGACGCAGGAGCCTCCGCAGTTGGTCTGGCCTGCGGCGCACCGGCAGACGCCGCCTGTGCAGACTTCGCCGAAGCCGCAGGCGTTGCCGCAGGCGCTGCAGTTCAGTGCGTCGGAGTCGAGGGAGGTGCACCGGCCATTGCAGAGGGCGCTTCCCGCGGGGCACTGGCAGCTGCCGGAGACGCAGGCCTGGCCGTCGGAGCAGCTGTTGCCACAGCGGCCGCAGTTGGCGCTGTCTGCGGAGAAGGAGACGCAGGCGTCGCCACAGCGGTTGAGTCCATCTGCACAGATACAGGCGCCACGGAGGCAGGTCTCGGTGGTCTCGCAGGCGTTGCCGCAGGCGCCGCAGTTGAGCGCATTGGCCTGGGTGTTGACGCAGGTTCCATCGCAGTAGGCTTCGCCGGTGTCGCAGGTGCAGAGGCCGTCGACGCAGAGCTCGCCGGCGGCGCTGTCGCAGAGGTCGACACGGTCGAAGCCGTCGCCCGCGTCGCGGCAGCGCTCGGCGCTGTCGCCGACGCATCGGCCGGTGCCGGGTGTGCAGGGCTCGATGGGGCCGCAGGCGCCGTTGCGGCAGCCGCAGCTACCGGCGGTGCAGCCGGGCTGGGTGGTGCAGTCGCTGGTGACGTAGCGGGAGCCATCGCCGGCACAGGTGTAGAGCACGGCTTCGTCGCGGCAGATGGTAGAGGCCGGGGCGCAGAGGAGGTCGCGGCAGCGGTCCTGGTAGCAGGTGAGGCCGTCGGCACAGTCGCTGTCGGTGGTGCAGCCGGTGGCGCCGCTGCCGTCGTCGGAGGCGTCGGCGCCCGAGCCGGAGCCGGCGTCAGTGTCGGTGCCGGGGTCTGCGGAGCCGTCGGCGAGCGTGGTGTCGGCGATGCCCGAGCCCGCGCCGTCGAGGCTTGCGTCGGCTGTACCATTGCCAAGGCTTCCGGAGGCGCAGGCGGAGAGCAGTGAAATGAGGAGCGAGACGAGCGTCATGAGGGAGAGGTTTCGGGTCTTCATGGGCGTCCTCGAGGAAACTGAATTTCAGATTCTATGCGACTTCGGGGAAGGTTGCACGCTTGACGCGTGTTGTTGACATGGTGCGAGCAGAGGGCAAGAGAAGCCGCATCGAGGCTGGATGCCGAAGCGGCTCAGGAGAGACCATGCGAGAGATCGATAAGTTTGCGCGTCGCCACGGTTCGGAGGTCGAAGAGCTCCGGCGTTGGCTTGTGGAGGCGATGGTGCTGGGTGCTGCGGCGGACGGCACCATCGACCGCAAAGAGTCGGAGCGCATCGTCGATGAGATCGCGACGCGTGCCGAGTTTGTGGGGATGAACGAGCAGGAGCTTCGGGATGACCTCGAGGCGGCCTGGTCGGGCCTGGT
The DNA here is from genome assembly GCA_903912275.1 of uncultured delta proteobacterium. Lineage (GTDB taxonomy): Bacteria > Myxococcota_A > Bradymonadia > REDH01 > REDH01 > CAIWGR01. Next base: position 42 of record CAIWGR010000086.1, on the reverse strand, counting down.
GCACGACGGCGCAACGGTGCGGCTCTATGCGCTTGCCGGGGC
>CAIWGR010000085.1 GCA_903912275.1 uncultured delta proteobacterium | reverse complement strand
CGGAGGAGCCTGGCCGAGGCCTCATCGGGCGTTGTACCCGCAATGTCTACCCATGCCATCGCCTCCCATACCAGCCCGGTAGGTAACGCGCTCCGCAGCCACACCTTGCTCGGCTGCGATGCCTCACCGGCCTGAACCGCGGAAGCGGCCTCGACGAGCGCGGTTCTGGCACGCTCTAGGTCGCTCCCCACGGGCAGGGTGACCTCGGTCCGCACCCGAACGAACGGCGACTTGCGTGTCCACACGACGATCTGCCCATTCACAAGGTCGCTGCTCGGCACCGAGATCTCGCGTCCGTCCGGTGTTTCGAAGAGCGTCCGGCGAAGCCCGATCTCGACCACGCGGCCAAACTCCCCACTTGGCAGCGTTACGCTGTCCCCCTTGCCCAACGTTCCGCCGAAAAGCAGGGTCATGCCGCTGATCGTCTGCGCAGCAACCTCGCGCAGTCCGAGGCCGATGCCCAGACCTGCTGCGCCCGCAAAGACCGCGAGACCCCGCAAGTCGATGCCAGAAAGCGTGAGCGCGCCGGCTCCGGCAATCAGCATGGTAAGGTAATGCGCCCCCGTGCTTGCAGCATTCTGCGTCGCTGCCGGAACATCGAGTGCACCGAACCACCAGACTTCCATCGCAGCGCGAACCGTGCGTGAAAGATAGGCAGCGAGAACGAGGACAGCGGCTCCCTTGGCAAGGCCAAGCAACGAGATGCCCCCCGTTCCGACCCATAGAAATGGCTGCGCCAAGATGGCGGTCAGCGGCGACCAGAGCCCGAGTGTCGCCAGCAGCGCCCAAGCAAGAACACCATAGACGAGAAGTCGCAGCACCCAGTCGGCCGGTCCGACCAGCACCTTGAGCACAGGGTGGCGCGGCCCGGTCCTTGCCTCCTCTTTGTCGCCAAGCCAGCGCGAGGCGAGCGCACCAGCAAGAACCACGGCGAGCACAGCGTAGCTGCGTAGCAGCAGTGTCTCCGCGGCTCTGCGAAACCCCAAATTCCACAGCAACAGCAGAATCAGCGAAGAGACCAACAACACCGCAAGCATCCGGCTGACGAAGGCGCGAACTGCGACATATCGCGGGTTGCCGGTCGCAGGGAAGAGCGCCATCAGGTCGGCTCGGACCGGGAGAAGTGCGAGCACTGCAAGCATCAGTGCGACGTTGCGAACCAGCGTGAAGAGGTCGACGACTGCGGGGGCGACCGAAATGGCCTGCGCGATGACGATCAGTGCTGAAAGGCCGAGGATGACGCGCCCAGGATAGACCAGGTGCCGGCGCAACCGCGCGGAGGGAGAGACCCTGTCCGCTCCGCCATCAATGGAGGAGAGCAGAGAGACGGGCACCTGAAGCAATCGTGCTGCGGCAATCGCCATTGAGAGCAGGGCAAAGGTCCGCGCCAGAGCGGAGGGGCCGAGGAGCGGCTGCGAGGCGCCAAGCATGGCTGCAACGCCGCATGGCACCACCAGGGGTGCAACCTGCTCAGCGAAGGGAAGGGTCACGTGTCCGTAGCTTCCTGCCCGAACGAGGCGACGGTCAACAAGCGCGAGCGTCGCCAGCAGGAGCAGTAACAGGACGACAAGCGTTGTGCCGATGGCAGCAGAGGCGAGCGAACTGCCGAAAATGAGGCCAGAGAAATTCTCCAATGCTCGCCAGAGTGCTCGAACCGCATCCACGGGTGAGTGGGTGTCCCACCCGAGCGCCTGCCGCTCGAAGAAGCGGCCTGGGCTCGCAACGGTGGACCAGTCGAGCGGCTGATAATCAATGGGAAGTGCAGGCGCGGCGGCCGGCGGGGAGCCATCCGGGACGGCCAGCATCGAAGGTGACATGAAGGCGGCAGCGCCGAACCGCTGATCGACAGTACGAAGCCTGCTACGAGCGGCATCGACCTGGCCGCGCAACATCGCATGGAGAGACATGTCGAGCATCGTTCAAACCCTTCCGAACTTCGACGTGGGCGCTGCGCCCGATGTGAACTTTCACATCGTGCTGGTGGAGCCCGAGATACCGCAGAACACAGGCAGCGTAGCACGGCTAGCAGCGGCAACGCACGCATGGTTACACATTGTGCAGCCGATCGGCTTCGCGCTTGAAGACCGGCACCTCAAGCGGGCGGGCCTCGACTACTGGCCGAGTGTGATGTTCTCGGTGCACGACAGCCTCGCAGCGCTGGAGGCCATGCTACCGCGTGAGCGAACCTATCTGTTCACCAAACAGGCGGAGCGGAGCTACTGGTCGGCCGAGATGCAGCGGGGGGCGGTGCTGGTCTTTGGGCGGGAGTCGCAGGGTCTGCCGCAAGACTTGCTGTCGCGGTGGCAGACTGCGACCGTGAGCATTCCTACGACACGTGGGGTACGGAGCCTCAACCTTGCGACGGCCGTGGGGATAGGCAGCTACGAAGTGGTGCGCGGGATCACTGCCGATCAAAGATTTTTTCACGATGCGGCTGGCTTCAAGGGCCAAAAAGGCGAGCAACGCTAGGATTCAAGCGGGTCGAACGAAGAGTGCGCCACAGAGTTGACACTTGGGATTCCCCCGCTACAATAGCCCCCCTACCTGATGACGGTGCTCGAGAGAGTAGCGGTCACTGGGGAGCGAGGTTCTTTGAAAACTGGATGAAAGAGACAACCTGCGAAGGCCGGGAGGCTGGAGTGGGTAGACAAAGATGTTTGAAAGAAATGAGAAGCTAACGCAGATG
>CAIWGR010000084.1 GCA_903912275.1 uncultured delta proteobacterium | reverse complement strand
TGCGAGGGCCTCGGCCGGGATGGGGAGGTTGCGTTCTGCGACCTTGGCGTCGGGCTGCAGGAGACCGCTGTAGAAGGAGCGGCTGGGGAAGGCCTGGATGGCGTTGTTCATGCGGTACTGCGTGCGCAGCATGACCGATGGGACGCGGCCTGCGAGGCGTGCGAAGAGGGAGCGGTCGAGGCCTGCGACGCCGATGGCGGCGAGGTCGCGGGTGATGAAGGTTTCGTCGTCCGTGAAGGCCGAGGAGAGGGCGTCGTCTGCGGTAACCACGGGCGGGAGCTGCTGCTGGTCGCCGACGAGGACCGTTCGGCGCGCAAGGTTGACCGCGGCGAGTGAGAGTGGCTCGATCAGCTGCGACGCCTCGTCGATGATGGCGACGTCGAAGATGGGCTGGCGTGCTGCGCCGCGCTGCTGCGGCGGCCCGTCTTGCGCGCGGAGTACGGAGAAGACGGGGTGCTTCGCGCAGGCGTGGGTGGTGCAAGCAATGACGCGGCTGGCGAGGATTTTGGCGCGGAGGTCGTCGAGGCCGGAGGCGTCATCGGCGAGGAGCTCCAGGGTGAGAGCGTCGTCGGGGAGGCCCTTGTCGTGGAGTGCCTGGGCGAGCTCTGCGCTGGGTGCCGTGCGGCTGCCAACGCGGAGCAGGCCGGGTACCCCGAGCCGGACGAGCCGGGGGAGGATGTTGTCGACGGCGGTGTGGGTGTTGGCGGTGAGGAGCACCCGCTTCCCGGAGGCGACGAGCGCGGCGATCGCGGTGGCGACGACCTGCGACTTGCCCGTGCCGGGCGGCCCCTCGATGCGGAAGACGGGGAGGTCTTCGCGCAGGGCGTTGGCGACGGCAATGGCCTGCTCTTTGTTGAGAAGGCGCTGCAGCTCGGCGCTGAGTCCATCCGCGCCAATGAGGGGCTTGGGCTTGCCGGGCGAGAGGATGGCGTCGCGGCGCGCAGGGTCGTTCGCTGCGACGAAGGCGAAGAGCGAGCCGTGGGTGATTTTGTCGCTCGGTGGCCGTTCGTCCCGGCTGATGCTCCAGGCCTTGTGGCCCGACTGCAAGAAGGGTCGGACCGAGTCGACGGAGACGACGAGCGAGGCGCCCTCGGAGCTGCGGACGCGGCCGAGGACCATGGGTTCGGAGGCGAAGTCGCGCTGGTGGAGGAGGAGGGTGTCTTCGGGATTGAAGAGGCCCTCGTCGGCGAGGTCGAAGGTGAGTTCGCCGGTCTTCTCGTTGACGCTCTTGAGGGGGACGTCGCGGAGTGCGCGGACGTCGCCGGGCTCCTGGTCGGCCCAGTGTTCGCGGAAGATGTCGCCGCGCCGCTTGGAGATGGCCCAGTGCTCGCGCTCGAGCAGTTTGACGAAGTGGCTGTAGTAGCGTGCGGCGAGGAGCGTGACGGCGCCGGTGATGCGCGACGCGGGCGGCAGCGCGGCCTGCTGGTCTTTGCAGGTGGTGGCGCGGTAGCGGCAGACATCGTCGCGGCAGAGGGCGGGGTGCTGGTCGTAGCGGGGCATCTCGGCCTCGGTGCCTACCTCCGCGAGCCGCTTGCGGAGCAAGACGATCTCGTTGCGCGAAGAGGCGAGCTGCCGGACATCGTCGTCGGTGACGCGGGTGATGCCGAGCTCCTTCTTGGAGCCGGAGTAGAGCAGGCGCCCTTCGACCTCTTTGTCGCGCGCCTCGGCGTACGCTTTCCAGATGAGCATGTAGGCGCGGAGCTGGCGCTCATGGTCGGGCATGGCATGCTTGCCCGTCTTGAGTTCGAGGATGCGGAGGTGCTTTTCGCCCTCGAGCATGATGTCGAACTTGCCGTCGAGGCCGTAGCGGGGCGAGAAGCGGCGGGCCTCGGTGAGGTTTCCGGAGCGGAGCGTGTGCTGCGGCGAGGCCCACTCGGCGAGCGCGGCGAGGTGGCCGAGAATCTCGTTGCGGAGGTCGGGGAGCCGGGCGTCGGAGATGCCGGCGGCGACGAGTTCGAGACGCTGCGAGGCGATGACGATCTCCATGCGCTGATGTAGCGCGCGGCTGTTGCCCGGGTCGATGTTGCGTTCGAAGAGGTCGCTCAGGAGCTGGTGAACGAGGTTTCCGACGACGATCGGCTTGCCGATGTCTTCCTGCTGGCGGAGGTCGACAAAGTGGCGGCTGGGGCAGGCGCCAGCGCGCACCCCTTCGACCTTGATGATGTTGGTGACGGTGAGGGGGAAATAGGGCTCGACGACGAGAACGGAGCGGGTGTCGACGGAGTAGAAGGTGTCGCCCTTCTGGTTGTGGCGGGTGACGGCGCCCAGGATGGAGACCTCGGTGCCGGGCGAGAGGCGGCGGAGCTGGTCGTAGATGTCGCCGGGCATGCGGCTGAACTCGGCCTCGTAGGCGAAGAAGCGCTGGCTCCCCTCTTCTGCGCTGCCGATGAGTTCGCCGCGGACGCCGGCGCCGCGCTGGGCATGCTCGATGTCTTCGATGAAGCCGATGCGGAGGTTGATGAGGTCTTTGCGGTCCGTAGCGGTATCGGAGCGGAGGGAGACCGCAGCGAGCGGGTCGCCGCTTTCGCGCGGGATGCGGACGATGCCGGTGGTGGCGAGGATGCGGCGGAGCTCGTCGGCGACGAGCGAAGCGGTTCGCGGCCGTGCGGCGCGGTCGCGCTCGAGGCACTGGCGGACCAGGGGATGGAGGGCGGCGGGCAGCAGGTTGCTGAGGGTGATGTTGCCCTCGGACTGCGCGCGGACGATGGCGTGGGCATTGCCGCCGGCGAAGGGGCTGCTGCCTGCAAAGGCTGCGTGGATGAGGGCGCCGAGGCTGTAGATGTCGGCGCGGTGGTCGCAGGCGGTCGGGTCGGCCTCGATGATCTCCGGGGCAAGGTAGCCGGGTGTGCCGATGCGCTGGGTAGCGCCCGCTTCGCGCTCCATCAGGAGCGAGAGACCGAAGTCGACAATCTTGGGCTCGCGGTCGGGGGTGATGAGGATGTTGTGGGGCTTGAGGTCACGGTGGATGACCTCCCGCTCGTGCGCATGCTTCAGCGCGTCTGCGACCTGAATGAGGGTGCGGAGCGTCTGCTGCGGGTGGATGGTGCGGCCGGGCTCTTTGAGGATTTCGTTCCAGCCACGCCCCTCGACCAGCTCCATGACGATGTAGGGCACGCCGGCGCGGCCGTAGGTGTAGACTTGGACGATGTTGGGGTGGTTCAGCCGGCAGAGGGCGTGAACCTCGGTGCGAAACCGGCGCCACTGCGAGGGGTCAAGCGAGAGCAGCTTGAGCGCGACGGTGCGGAGGACCGACTGGCTCTCTCCCGTGTCGCGGGGCCCGAGGATTTCGGCGTTGCCGAGCTCGTCGGCGGCGTAGACGACGCCGAACCCTCCGCGGCCGAGCTCACGGTTGAGGCGGTAGGAGTTATCGATGATGGAACCAATCTGAAACATGTTCGCTCCGAGCGTGGGTGACACCCACTTCTCGTCGTTGCTGGCGGATTGTTGCAGCGAGCAGGTCGATTTTTTCCGACAGGGACGACGAGGCCCTCATGGTAGTCGCGAAGTGACGGACGGGAAGGTGAAAAACTAGCGGCAGGGGTGGGGG
>CAIWGR010000083.1 GCA_903912275.1 uncultured delta proteobacterium | reverse complement strand
GCAGCCAAGCGAAGCTGTTCGTTGTTGGAAGAGGGGCGCGGCTGTTGCTAGGATGCCTGTTCTGTTCGTTCCAACGCTGAGGTCGAGTCATGTGCGGAATTGTGGGTTATGTTGGCCATCAGCCGTGCGGCTCTATCCTCATCGATGGGCTTCGGCGCCTGGAGTACCGCGGCTACGATTCGGCAGGCCTTGCCATCTACAACGGCGAGGAGCTGATTCGGGTTCGGTCGGAGGGCAAACTGGCGAACCTGGAGCGGGCCTTCATGGCGGCTCCCGTGGTGGGAACGGTAGGCATCGCGCACACGCGCTGGGCGACGCATGGCCGGCCCGTTGAGAAGAATGCGCACCCTCACCGGGTGGGGGACATTGTGGTGGTGCACAACGGCATCATCGAGAACTACGCGGAGCTCCGCGCGGAGCTGGTGGCGGGCGGCGCGGTGTTTGAGTCGGAGACCGATACGGAGGTTGCGGCGCAGCTGATTGCGAAGCATCGGGGTTCGTTCGGGTCGCTGCACGAGACGGTGCGTTTCGCCATCTCGCTCATCCGTGGCTCCTATGCGCTGGTGGTGCTCGACGGCGGCAATCCGGACGAGATCGTTGCCGCGCGGCAGGCCTCTCCGCTCGTTCTGGGCATCGGCGAAGGCGAGCAGTTCGCGGCGAGCGATGTGCCGGCCATCATGGCGCACACGCGGAATGTGATCTTCCTGATGGACGGCGACAGCGCGATTCTGCGTCGGGAGGGGATCAGCATTTTCGACGAGTCGGGTGCCCCTGTGGAGCGCCCTGTGAAGCGGATTGCCTGGGACCCGATCTCGGCAGAGAAGCAGGGCTACAAGCACTTCATGCTCAAGGAGATCCATGAGCAGCCGGACCGCATTGTCGACACGCTGCGTGGTCGGATTGCTGCAGGGACCAACATGGTCGAGATTCCGGAACTCAACCTGGAGCCGGCCTTCCTGCGCGACATCGATCGCATCATCATCATCGCCTGCGGTACCTCGTATCACTCGGGCATGGTGGCGCGTTACACGATTGAGTCGCTCGCGCGGGTGCCGGTGGAGCTCGAGCTTGCGAGCGAGTTCCGTTACCGCGACCCCGTGGTGACGGAGCGGACGCTGGCGATTGCGATTTCGCAGAGCGGCGAGACGGCCGACACGCTTGCCGCCATCCGCGAGGCGAAGCGGCTCGGCGCGAAGACGGCTGCGGTCTGCAACGTGATGGAGTCTACGATTGCGCGTGAGTGCGGCTCTGTCATCTACACGCAGGCGGGGCCGGAGATTGGCGTGGCTTCGACGAAGGCCTTCACGACGCAGCTGACGGCGCTCTACCTGTTCGCGCTCTGGCTTGCGCAGCACCGCGGCCTGCTTGACGATGCGGAGAAGCGGGCCGAGCTGGTGGGCGCCTTCCGTCAGATTCCCGGGATGGTGGAGCAGGCGATCGCGCTGGAGCCGCAGATCCGGGCGATGGCGAAGGAGCTGGTGCATGCGACGAGCTGCCTCTTCCTGGGCCGCGGGGCGCAGTTCCCGATCGCGCTCGAAGGGGCGTTGAAGCTCAAGGAGATCTCCTACATTCACGCCGAGGGGTACGCGGCCGGCGAGATGAAGCACGGCCCGATCGCACTCATCGACGAGACGCTGCCGGTGGTGGTCATCGCGCCGGAGAATGGTCACTTCGAGAAGGTGATGTCGAATGTGGAGGAGGTGAAGGCGCGCGGCGGCCGGCTCATCGTCGTGACGACTGCCGGCGCGCATGGCCCGGAGCGTTTCGCCGACCATGTCTTCGTCGTGCCGAAGGCGCATCCGCTGTTCGAATCGATTGTGACGGTGATTCCGCTGCAGCTGCTCTCCTACTGCGTGGCAGATGCGAAGGGGACCGATGTGGATCAGCCTCGCAACCTCGCCAAGAGCGTCACCGTCGAGTGATCGGATGGGTGGGCCAGTGACGGCACAGCGGGGCGGGTTGAACGACAACCAGCGCGCGGCGGTGGAGCACCGCGGAGAGTCGTTGCTCATCCTCGCGGGAGCGGGCAGCGGCAAGACGCGGGTGATCACGACCCGCATCGCGAAGCTGATTCTGGAGGATGGGGTCGCCTCGGGCAGCATCCTTGCGGTCACCTTCACGAACAAGGCGGCCGCGGAGATGCGGGAGCGGGTGCATCAGCTGACCGGAGCGCGGGGAGCGGGGGTGACGATCGGCACCTTTCATGCAGTCTGTGCGCGGCTGCTGCGGCAGTATGGTGGCCGGCTCGGCCTGACGCCGCGGTTTGCGATCTACGACGAGGAGGATGCGATGAGCATGCTCCGCCGGGCCGCAGAGAAGCTGCAGCTGGGCTACGACAGCGCAGCGCTGAAGGCGGCGTTCGGGGCCATCCAGACGGCGAAGCACCGGGGCGCGACGGCGCGGGCCTTTTCGGACGAGAGCCGCGGGCGGCTGGGCGAGG
>CAIWGR010000082.1 GCA_903912275.1 uncultured delta proteobacterium | reverse complement strand
CGCCTCTTCGCCACCGTAGCTGGCCAACCATGACCATGAGGGTCGCAGCGATGATTGGCGCAACGCCGCCCAGCTGCCGCACCGCCTCCAGCAGGTGTTCGGAGGCGTGGGCAAGGCTCCCCATTTCGCCCGTGAAGGCCTCACGAATCTCGGTGCCGGCCAGCACCCGTAGCAGTGCACGCAGGGTAGATGGATCGCCCCAGTTGTGAGGGCCTCCACGGAGCGCCGCCGCTACGAGGTAGAGGTTGGCGAGGCCTCCGACGAAGGCTCCCAGCGCGCCCAGAGAGAGCGCGCGCCAGCGACGCGACGCTGGCAGCTGACGCAGATGCAGCAGCACTACCGCGGGCGCCCAGAGACGGAAGATTGCGTGATGGGCGAAGCCGAGGCCCAGCAGGAGACCGAGGAACAGCGAGAGGCGGAGGTCGGGTGTGTCGCGTCGCGCATCGGCCTGCGCCAGCAGCCAGACAAGAGCGGCACCGAGCAGGAGCGACAGCCCGTAGACCTCGGTGGTGCGGGCGTGGAGGCTCAGCGTGGCGATGCCATGGAGCGCTGCGACCGCCACGACGAAGGCGAACGGTCTGCTGGCACGTTCGCGGCAGAGGGCGACGACGAGAAGGCCGATGGCTGCAGCCGTTGCCGCCCCCGACAGCCAGGCGGCACGCCCGCCAAGGCTGCCGGCAGGGAGGAGCCCCGCAAGGTTGGTCAACTGCGTGAGCAGCGGAAAGCCGGTCGGGTGGGGCACGCCGAGCGAGAAGCCGGCGGTGGCAAAGTCGCCTGCATCGAGCCACCCAAGACCCGGCGTGCTGTTCCACACGCAGACCGCGGCCACGAACCAGATCGCTACCCAGAGGGTGGTGGTCGCGTTAAGGTTGGAGCGCGTTGTCACGACGAGGCCTCGCGTGGTAGCCGATAGGGACTTCAAGCCCTGAAGATGTCCGCCCGTCAACCCTAACCGAGTCTGCTCCGTGTCGAGAATTCAAGTTGAGCGGGTCGCCGCGGCGACCGAAGCAGAGACCCGTGCCCGCCTCGCGCGCGCCAAACGGATTGTCATCAAGGTGGGCTCGAATGTGCTGGTCGGTGGCTCCGCCAACCTGATCGACCGGCACAACTTCTGTGCGATTGTCGAGACCATCGCGCGTCTGGCCGACGTGCCCGGCCGCCACATCGTCCTGGTGACGTCGGGCGCCGTGGCGGTGGGGCGTCGCACCATCGCTTCGCTCCGACGCGCGGACGAGGGTCGCGCCGACACACTTTCCGCAAAGCAGGCGCTCGCCGCCATCGGTCAGCCGCGGCTCATGCACCTGTATGGGGAAGAGTTCGCCTTCTACGGCAAGCAGGTAGCCCAGGTGCTGCTCACGCGCGATGACATCGCCAACCGTGAGCGGTTCCTCAACGCCCGCATCACCTTCCGCGAGATGGAGCTGGTGCCCTCCATCATCCCGATCGTGAACGAGAACGACACGGTGGCCACCGAGGAGCTCCGCTTCGGCGACAACGACCAGCTGGCCGGACTGCTCACCAGCGTCGTCGGTGCCGACCTGCTCATCATCCTCTCCGATGTCAGCGCCGTCTTCGATGCCGACCCAACCCGCGACAACAACGCCAACCCCATCGCGGTGGCCTTCGCCGACGACCCGGGGCTGCTCGCCATCGCCGGTCCCGCCAGCCAGGAGGGGCCGGGCACGGGCGGCATGGCCTCCAAGATCCGGGCCGCACGCATCGCCGCCGGCTACGGCGTGCCAACCATCATCGGACCCGGTCGCGAGCTGAGCGGTCTCGGTGCCGCGCTGAGCGGCGGCCCCGGCTTCGGCACCCTGCTTGTCCCACGCGATCAGCAGCTCGGCGCGCGCAAGAGCTGGATCAAGTTCGGCGCCCGTCCCAGCGGTGTCATCTCTGTCGATGCAGGCGCCTCACGCGCGCTCCGCGAGCTCGGCAAGTCGCTGCTGCCCAGCGGCCTCCTCGGCGTCAGCGGCGACTTCGGACCAGGCGCCGCGGTCGACCTGCAGAACGAGGCGGGTAACACCTTTGCCCGCGGCCTGGTGGCCTACTCGGCCTCGGAGATTCGCCGGCTGCGGGGCCTCCGCAGCGACCAGATCGCCGAGACGCTCGGATACTCCAATGGCGATGCGGTCATCCATCGCGACGACCTCGTGCTGCTCGACGAAACCGGGACCGTTGGGACGCTCGACGGCCTGCCCGAGTAACGGGCCGTGTTTCGTACGGGGTGTGGCCAAACCGCGTCAGACTGACTAGTTGCGCCGCGCTGGCAGGCGTGCGCCGCTCGGCCAACATTCACTCCGCTGGAGCAACTTCATGAAGCCTCTTCGTCGCGTTTTTCTTGTGGGCGGTGCGCTCACTCCCTTCATCGGCAAGTCGCATCCCGACTTCATCTGGAAGGGGCATGCCGACTTCGGCAAGCGCGAGAACCCGACGCTTGAGGAGTACTTCGCGCAGGTACTCGCCAAGCTCTTTGCCGAGACGGGCCTCGAACCCGCCCGCATCGAGAAGGGCTATGTCGGCAACTTCGCCGGCGAACTGTTCAACAAGCAGGGCCACCTCGGCTCGATGCTCGCCCGCGTGGAGAGCCGTCTTGAGGGCGTCCCCTTCACCCGCGTCGAGGGCGCCTGCGCCTCCGGCGCGCTCGCGATGATTGGCGCCATCGAGGCCATCCAGGCGGGCCGCAACATTACGCTCGCCATCGGCGCCGAGGCTCAGACCACTGTCTCGGCACGCGAAGGCGCAGACTTCCTTGCCCGCGCCTCGCACTACGAGACCGAGCGTGGCCTCGACGACTTCACCTTCCCCGCGATGTTCGCCCGTCGCACGATGCACTGCCGTGCCGGAACCGGCGTCACCGAAGCCGACGTGGCACACGTGGTTGTGAAGGCCTACGCCAACGCCGCGAAGAACCCGAACGCCCACATGAAGGCCGTTCCGATGACCTTCGAGCAGGCTGCGACGGCGAACGATCGCAACCCCACCTTCCTCAAGAACCCGGAGCTCTCGCCCTTCCTCAAGATCAGCGACTGCTCGCAGGTCTCCGATGGTGCGGCAGCCATGATTCTGGCCTCCGAAGAGGGTCTGCGCGCGCTCGGCCTCTCGCCGGATGATGCCGTTGAGGTGCTCTCTTACGCGCAGTCGAACGGCGCGCTCGGGCAGGTCTCCGACTTCACCCGGATGGGCGTCACCGAGCGTGCGGCCGCGGAGGCCTATGCAGACACCGGTCTCACGGCTGGCGACATGAAAGTTGCCGAGGTTCACGACTGCTTCGCCATCACGGAGCTGCTCATGAGCGAGGCGCTCGGCTTCGCAGCGCACGGGCAGGGCGGCGCGCTCGCCCGTGAGGGCCGCACGGCGATTGGCGGCGACATCCCGGTGAACACCGGCGGCGGACTTCTCGCCTTCGGTCATCCTGTCGGCGCTACGGGCATCAAGCAGGTGCTCGAGGTGGCCCGCCAGATGCAGAAGAAGTGCGGCGACTACCAGGTCGGTCACGACATCAAGCATGGCATCGCGGCCAACATGGGCGGCGACGATCGCACCGCCGTCGTCACGATTCTGCGGAACAACGCCGCCGTCTAACCCCTTGCGGCTGGTAGCCGTCCAAGCCTAGGCTCCGCGCTCCCTCTTTCGATAGTTTGGATACGCATCATGGCCGACGATTTTGCGCTCAAGGGCGAAGTGATTGATCAGGTTTCCGCCGTCGTTGACCCGCTCACGGGTGAAGGACTGCTGGAGGCCCACATCCTCGAAAAGGTCGATGTCGCAGGCGGCATCGCCTCCGTCGTTCTCAAGTTCAAGGCAGAGCACTCCAAAGAGCAGCGCTGGGCGCTCGAGGATGCAGCTGCGACGGCGGCCGAGAAGGTTACGGGCGTGAAGGAGGCTCGGGTCTCGAGCTTCGTCGAAGGCTACCAGGCCAGCGCGGCACCGGCTCCGGAAGCAGCGGCTGCACCGGCGGCAGGCAAGGGTGCATCGCAGGCGCCGAAGGCGCTCGAGGGCGTCGGTCGTGTCATCGCGGTCGCGTCGGGCAAGGGTGGCGTTGGCAAGTCGACGGTGGCTGTGAACCTCGCGCTGGCGCTCGCGCGTCTCGGCTTCCATGTGGGCCTGCTCGACGTCGACATCTACGGGCCGAGTGTGCCCACGCTGCTCGGCATCAATGTGCGTCCGGCAGTGCGCGAAAAGCGTATCATCCCCGTGGAGGCGCACGGGCTCAAACTGATGTCGCTCGGCTTCCTCATGGACGACGACGCGCCGGTCATCTGGCGCGGACCCATTGTCACCGGCATCATCCGGCAGTTTCTGCAGGATGTGGACTGGCGCGGCATCGACTACCTCATCGTCGACATGCCTCCCGGCACGGGCGATGCGCAGCTGAGCCTTGCGCAGTCGGTGCCCGTCGATGGGGCGATCATCGTGACCACGCCCAGCGACCTCGCGCTGATCGATGCGGCGCGCGGCCTCCGCATGTTCAACCAGCTCAACGTGGATGTGCTCGGTATGGTCGAGAACATGTCCTACTACCTCTGGCCCGGCGCTGCGGAGGCTCGCAGCCTCGCCGCAAGCCTGCGCGCCAAGGGCGACGAGCAGAGCGCGGCTGCGCTCGACAAAATCGTCTCCGACGAGGAGCGCACCTACATCTTCGGACAGGGGGGCGGCACACGCGAAGCGGCCCGCCTCGGCACGACGATGCTCGGCGAGATCCCGCTCGATGGCGCCGTTCGGAAGCTCGGCGACGAGGGCCGTCCCGTCGTGGTCGGCAGCCCCGACAGCGCTGTGACGAAGGCCTTCCTGGAGCTCGCGCAGCGGGTCACCGACGCCAAGCCGCTTGCCTCGCCGGGTAGCGCGCCCAAGCCGGGCCTCTTCTCCTTCAAGCGGTCGTAGTGTTTCAGGCAGGAGAGCTGCAGCCAGAGGCGCTCTCTCCGGCCGGTAGGCCCGTGCTGCGGCTACACGAGGTCTGCAAGACCTTCACGGTCACGCCTCGCGTGAGGGAGCTTCTGCGCTTTCGACGGCCGCCGCCCGTTGAGGTGCTGCGCGGCATCTCGTTCGAAATCGGCGCAGGTCAGATTGTCGGGCTCATCGGGCCCAACGGGGCCGGCAAAAGTACGCTGATGCGCTGCGTGGCGGGTCTGGTGGTGCCGACTTCCGGTGAGCTGCTGGTAGATGGTTCGGCGCCTACGGCTGGGGGTGGTACACAGCGTCGGCGTATCGGCTGGGTCTCGCGCGAGGACCGCTCGTTCAACCTGCGGCTGACAGGCCGTGAGAACCTCGCCTTCTTCGCCGAACTGGCCCAAATGGATGGCGGGTCGCGGGCCGACGCGGTGGCGGATGCCCTGGCCCGCGTGGGTCTCATGAAGCAGGCCGATCGTCCCTTCCGGACCTATTCGTCGGGCATGCGTCAGCGGCTGTCGATGGGCCGTGCGCTCATCGCCGACCCGGTGCTGCTGCTGCTCGACGAGGCCAGTACGGGGCTTGATCCCGGCCGCCGTGAGTCGTTCAAGCGGCTCTGTCTGCAGCTCGCCAAGGAGCAGGGGAAGGCGATTCTGATCGCCTCTCACGACATGGCAGAGCTGGAAGCGCTCTGCGACACGGTGCATCTCCTCGACGGTGGTCGTGTGGTGGCTTCGGGCGGATTCGCTGCGGTTGCCGCCGCGGCTGATGCCGTCTTTGCCCGGGAGCAGGCCGAGGAGGAGGCATGAGGGCGCAATGGAAGCTTCTCCGGGCCTTCTGGCTCCATGATTTCCGCGAAGCGCAGAGCTACCCGCTGGTTCACTTCAACCGGTTTGCGGGGCTGGCGATGCTCTTCTTCCTGCTGCACGGGCTCTCCAAGCTGGTGGGCGACGGGATGGGAGCGGGCCGGTTGGGTGTGCTGCCGTTTCTCGCCTGCGGTTTCGCGGTGATGGATCTGATGTGGACCTCGCTTGGCGCCTTCACGAGCAAACTGCGTCGACACCAGACGACGGGCATGCTGGAGGCATGTCTGATGACGGGGCACTCGTTGCCCGCGCTGATGACCGCGATGCCGGTCTTCGATCTCTCGGTGAGCGTGATGCGCTCGACCGGGATCGTCGTGCTTGCGAGCCTCTTCATGACGCCTGCGCCCGTGCCGATTGCCTGGTTCTACGCGGCGCTGTTCGGCCTAGGCGGAATGCTGCTCTTCCTGGCGGTCGGTCTGATCTCGGCCTCGTTGTTGCTCCGTTACAAGGCGGGGGATCCGTTGAACCGGGCCGTGCACCTGTCGGCGGTGGTGACGGGCGGTGTGTTTGTGCCTCGGGCGCAGCTGCCGGCAGCTGTGGGCGCTGTGGGGGCCTGGGCTCCCATCGCTCCTGTGGTGGACGGAGTGCGCCTGGCGCTGGCCGGCGGAGGTTGGGCGGAGTTGGGGCCGGTCGCGCTTCGGCTGTTCATCCTGTTTGCGGTCGCATCGACGGTGGCACTGTTCACGGTTCGAGCGGCAGTCCGGACGGTCCTCAAGGAAGGATCGCTGGCTCATTACTAACTGCGATCGAAGATGTTGCATTGTTGGCTTGAATCATGCATTGATGTTCATGCGTCACGCTGACGAAACGATTCTCAATCAACCATCGGGGTCATGACCCCTTCGAAGGAGCCGAGACATGAGCAACCAACGGCCAATGCCCAAGCAACAGGATTCGACCACGGATGTGGTCGCTGAGTCGGTCGGCCTCGAGGAGGCTGTGTCGATGGGTCGTCGCTCTTACGAGGCTCCCAGCCTCGCCAAGAAGCGCTCGGTCGCGCGCGTTACGCTCTTCTCGGGCGGCGGCGTCTCGGCTGGCGGCCTCACGGCTTCCGGCTAGTCAGACCTCGTACCTCGGTTCGCCTGACAGGGCCGAACAAGTCTCGGAAGAGACCTGTCGGCCCTTTTTCGTGTCTGCAGCACCTCGTTTTCGGGGTGACAGAGAAGGACAGTCAGGGCAGGTCGCGGTGACAAATTGTGTCACACGTCATTGGTTGTTGCTTCGGATCTTCTTTTGCTCTCACGTCGGGGCCTGTGCTACGCGGGCAGCATCGTCGACAAACGCGCCTCGCGCCCTCCTTCACCGTTAGAACGTACAACTTTTCTGGAGACTGTCATGGCACGCACGAAGCTGATTTCGACCTCTCTGCTCACGCTGCTCCGCGGGCATTCGACCCTCACCGCGGCAACTTTTGTCGCGTCGCTCGCACTCGTTGCCTGTGGTGACGACACGGCGGAAAAGACCGAGGACACTGGGACCTCCTGCAACCTCTTCACGGGTGTTGGCTGCGAAGATACCTCGTCGGACACCACCTCGGATACCGCTACCGATACGGGCACGGCGGATACGACCGAGGATGACACCAACGTGGACGACACCGAGGTCGACACAGCGATTGAAGACACGACGGTCGATACGGGCACCGACACGGGCGGCCCCTCGGAAATTTGTGCCAACGGCACGGACGACGACGGCGACGGCAACGCCGACTGCGCCGACACTGACTGTGCGAACAACGCGGCCTGCTTGGAGTGCGACACCCTCAACGCCCGCGAATGCGAGCCTGACAATCGCGCCTGCGATGTTGTGGCCGGCCCCGATTCCTGCGGTAGCTGCCTCCCCGGCTTCGTGGATCAGGCTGGCACCTGCGTCTGTGACGCGACCGCCTGCGACGCGGCGCCCGCGCCCTTCTGCCGCGGCAACAACCGCGTTGAGACGGCTCGCACGGCCTATGATGTGGGCACGAGCTGCGAGTGCCGCGACGCGGAGAGCGAGACAGCCTGCCCCACGGGCACCAATTGCGACGCCGGTGAGTGCGTGGCAGTTCCCGTCACCCAGGACCCCTGGATTCTCTTCGTGCGCACGCCCGGCTCGGCCTGCGCTGAGCAGCAGTCATCACAGCTCTATGTGATCCGCGCCGACGGCACGGATGAGCGCCGCGTGACCAACATCCCCGGTCAGAAGCTGGCGGCCCGCTGGTCGCCCGATGGCCGCTCCGTCTACTTCTCCATGAAGGTCACCGATTGCTCCGCGCCTGCAAACACGAACGTCGGCATCTACAAGCTCACGTTGGAGACTGGTGCGATTGCGCAGCTCTCTCCGGTCTGCCCCGAGCTCGCCTACCAGGGCAGCCCCGACCCGACCGGCCTGTTGAGCGGCGGCTTCACCGTGCTCCCCGATGAGTCGGCGCTGGTCTTCACCAACTTCTACAGCGGCGACTTCGGCCTCTTCACCCAGCCCCTCGACGCGAGCGGCGCTGCCTGCACCGTGCTGACCGACAACGGCGGCAACGGCGAGGCCGACCCCGCGATCGCCGAGTGCGACCCGACGACGGTCATCTACACCAAGCAGGCAGCGGGCGGTTCGGTGACGCTCTTCTCGATTGGCGTCGATGGCGCCGGCAACAGTACCGCCAGCCTCACCGGCTACCTCGGTGCACCCGCCATCAGCCCCGCAGGCGACTCGGCGCTCTGGACGAAGGACCTCGGCGGCGGCGCCACACAGCTCTACAGCAACGCCTTCAACTGCAGCACGCACCGCACTTCGGGTACGCCGACCCCCGTATCGGGCTCGACCAACGACAGCTCGCCCGCCTTCTTCCCCAACGGGAACCTCGTTACCACGGAGCGTATCTTCGCCTCGGCGAGCGTCGTGCAGACCGAGATCATGGCAATCAACGTTTCCACCGGCCTCACCACGCGCCTCACCACCAACGAGGTCCTCGATGGTGGCCCCCGCCCGGGTCTGATCGAAGCCACCACTCTCAACCCGGCTATCGCGCGCTAGCGTCTGCCTCGAGGTCCTATGAATCCTACTTGGGTTGTCTTTCACATCACCGACCGGTGTCAGCTTAACTGCAAACACTGCCTTCGGGATCCCGAGTTGAAGTCGCAGGACCTCTCGCTCGACCTCATCTGCAATGTGCTGGACGAGGCCTGGCAACTCTATCGATGCAAGCATGTCGGACTGACGGGCGGCGAGCCTTCTCTCCACCCTCAGTTCTACGAGATCATCGATGCCATCGTGGCCCGTGGCTACACGTGGCATGTGGTGACCAACTCCGAGAAGTTCTCGAAGATGGTGGCGAAGCTGGATGAGAAGCCCGAGCGGCTGGCTGCCTGCACTGCGATGAACTTCTCGATTGATGGAGCGACGGAGGAGGTGCACGACAAGGTGCGCGGCCCCGGCAGCTTCCGTAACGTGATGTCGGCCGTCGCCATCTGCACGATGCGGAAGATTCCCTTCATCATGCAGATGACGGTCAACGCCTACAACGCTCACCAGATTGAGCAGATGGCCATGATGGCGAGCCACCTGGGTTCGGGCCGCATGTCGTTTGGCATGACGCAGCCGACGGGTACCTATCTCGACGAGGAGATGTTCCTCTCGACGGCGGAGTGGCGGACGGTGCTCGACACCATCACGCGGCTGCAGGGCAGCCTGCATATGCCCATCTCGTTCACCGACAGTTTCTACCGCGAAGAGCCCTTCTTCGTCTGTCAGCCCTTCCGCTCGGAGATCCTCCATGTGGACCCGAAGGGCAACCTGACGCTCTGCTGCCAGCACTCCGGCGTTCCGACCGAAGGGGCACCTGCCGATGTGCTTGGCAACCTGCACGAGGTGAGCTTGGCAGACGCGCATCAGAAGATGCTCGACGTCATCCACTACGCGCAGACCGAGAAGAACAAGGCCATCAAAGAGGGCACGCTCTCGGAGTGGGACCTCTTCCCCTGCAACTTCTGCATGAAGCTCTTCAAGAAGCCCTACTGGACCGACGAGGGTCGCGGTGGTGTGGAGGCCAAGCGGGAGCGCTGGCGCGGCAAGTGGGCGGTCGACGCAGAGAAGGTGACCGGCTGCGGCGGTGGCCCGAAGAAGATTGCCTAGCGTCTTCCGAGAGGCGGCCGCGGCGCCCGGGCTGGTGGCAGAGGTTGTGCTGCTGCGCGGGCTGCTGCCTGTTGCCCTTGAAAGGCTGCCTATGGACCGCCTGCTGCGCGGTCTGACGCCCGCGACGGCTCGGTTTGCCGGCCGCAGCGAGGCGGCGACCTTGGAGGCGGTGGAGCGGGCAACCGAGCTGGTGCTACGCCGCGTGCGGGTCACGCGGACAACCTGCCTGCTGCGGAGTCTCATCCGCTACCGCTGTCTGCGCGAGCGGGGCGTCGAGGTGGTCTTCAAGACGGGGCTCCGCGACCGCGAAGGCGCGATGGAGGGACATGCTTGGATTGAACTTCGGGGGCAACCTGTGCTTGAGAGAGAGTCCACCGACTATCAGGTGACCTTCGTCTATCCACCCTCTGCCGCGTGAGTCTGCCTTGGATCTCGAAACCACCCGCATCACCCCCAGCGCCCGCGTCATCCTCACCGAGATGCCCGACGGAAAGGGGGTGCTGCTCGATATGGACACGAAGTTTTACTACGAGCTGAATGTGACCGGCGTCTTTGTCTGGAAGCGGTTCGGTGGTCGCTCGAAGTTGGCGTCAGAACTCGTCGCGGCGCTGGTCGAGGAGTT
>CAIWGR010000081.1 GCA_903912275.1 uncultured delta proteobacterium | reverse complement strand
CTGCAGCGGGCGCAGCGGACGCGCGACTCCATCACGATGCTCAAGCGGTTTCCGCCAAAGGCCGGCGACTTTGCCGCGATGCCCGACTTTGTGCCGGCCTGGCTCTCGGAGTCGCTCGCCAAGCTCGGCAAGGCGCGACCCTACAGCCACCAGGCAGAGGCCTGGGGCCACATCCACGCCAGGCGCCACACGGTGGTGGTGACGCCGACCGCCTCGGGCAAAACGCTCTGCTACAACGTGCCCATCGCGCAGATGCTCCGCGAAGAGGAGGGCACCGCGCTCTACCTCTACCCGACCAAGGCGCTGTCGCAGGACCAGTGCGCGGAGCTCAACGAGCTGTTCCGCGCGACGGGCATCGAGGAGCAGGCGCATGTCTATGACGGCGACACCCCGGCCGACCTGCGGCGCACCATCCGCGACCGAGCGCGGGCGGTGCTCACCAACCCCGACATGCTGCACCAGTCGATCCTGCCCAACCATGACCGGTGGCGGCGGCTCTTCTCGTCGCTCCGCTTCGTGGTCATCGACGAGATGCACACCTACCGCGGCGTCTTCGGCTCCCATGTGGCCAACGTCATCCGCCGCCTGCAGCGCATCTGCCGCTACTACGGCTCGGCGCCGCAGTTCGTCTTCACCTCGGCCACCATCGCCAACCCGGGCGAGCTGGCGGAGAACCTGATCGGCGAGCCTGCGACGGTGGTATCGAAGTCGGGTGCGCCGTCGGGCGAGCGGCTCTTCATGCTCTACAACCCGCCGATCCTGAACATTGAAGATGGTCGGCGGCAGTCGCCAGGCTCTGCGGCGCAGCAGCTGGTGGTTCCGCTGCTCGAGATGGGGGCGGGCGCCATCGTTTTCGCGCGGAGCCGGCAGGGGGTGGAGGTGCTGACGCGCCGCATCCGCGAGGCGCTCGTGGAGCGCCGCAAGAAGGAGCTTGCGGCGCGGGTCGACGGCTACCGCGGCGGCTACCTGCCGGAAGACCGGCGGCGCATCGAGCGGGGGCTCCGCGCAGGCACCATCCGCGGCGTCATCACCACCAACGCGCTCGAGCTCGGCATCGACATCGGCGCGCTCGATGTGGCGCTGCTAGCAGGCTACCCCGGCACCATCGCCTCCACCTGGCAGCAGGCGGGTCGTGCGGGCCGTCGACAGACCACCGCGCTGGTGGTGCTGGTGGCCGGCTCCGACCCCGTCGACCAGTACCTCATCACCCATCCCGAGAGCTTCTTCGAGTCGTCGCCCGAGTTCGGCCGCATCGACCCGGACAACCTCCGCATCCTGGCCGAGCATCTGCGCTGCGCGGTCTACGAGCTGCCCATCCGCACCGACGAGGCCTACGGTCGCTACGATGTGGAGGAGACGCAGGGCATCCTCGACTGGGTGGCCGAACACAACGGGCCGGTGCAGTGCAACGGCACCTCGTGGCGGTGGAACGGCGAGGGCTACCCGGCGCAGGGGGTGAACCTGCGCGACATGGCCGACGAGAACTTCGTCATCATCGACACCACACAGCCGAAGAAGCCCAACATCCTCGGCGAGATCGACTTCGAGGGGGCCCACACGACGGTCTACGAGAAGGCCATCTACTCCCACTCAGGCGAGCTCTACGAGGTGCACCGGCTCGACTACAAAGAGCGCAAGGCCTACGTCCGCGCGGTGAAGACCGACTACTACACCCAGGCAATCGATCAGACGCGGGTCTTTGTGCTGGATGTGACCGAGGAGCTGGAGAGCCGGCGCCCCTTCCCCGGCGAGGGCGAGGTGCGGGTGGCCAAGCGGGTGGTGGGCTACAAGAAGATCCGGATGAAGACTTTTGAGAACATCGGCTACGGCGAGATCGCCCTGCCCGACCTCGACAAGCACACGACCAGCTACTGGTGCGTCTTCCCCTCGGCTTGGCTCGACCCGCTGGCCATCAAGGCCGACACGCTGTCGGGTGCGCTGACGGGCATCAGCCGGGTGATGCACACGCTGGCGCTGGTCCATCTGATGTGCGCGGCGGGCGACCTGCTGGTGACGGTGAGCGGGCGCCAGGGCGATGCCTGGGAGACGCTTCCGACCAACGCGGCGCCGCTCGGGCCGCCGACGATTGCCGAAGACCCGGCCATCTTCCTCTACGACCGCTATCCGGGCGGCGTGGGCTTCTCGGAGCAGCTGTTCAAGCTGCATGGGGAGCTGCTGCGGAAGGCGAGCGAGCTGGTGGAGAGCTGCCCCTGCGGCAGCGGCTGTCCCTCCTGTGTGGGGCCGGTGGAGCTGATCGGAGAGGGCGGACGGGCGGCGGCCATCCGGCTGCTCCGCGCCGCGGTTGCCGACCTTGGGGAATCTTCATAGGCTGCACATCCATTGGTGCTGGGCGACAATGGTGAGCAGACGAACACGAGGAGCAGGGCCCCATGGGCACGATGCAGTGGAAGCGACATTTTGAGCAATCGGTAAGCCGGCCGCGCAACATCCACTGGGATGCGGGGTTCGGCGTGCAGTCGCCGTTGCGCGAGCCGCTGCTCCGGTCGCTGCAGACGCTGCAGCGTGGCCTATCGTCGCCCGGTCTCGACTTCCGCACCAAGGTGCGCGCCTCCTGCCCGCGCGAGTATGCAGAGGTCATCGACCTCTATGTGCGTGAGAAGACGGTGCACTCCGACCACCTCGCGCAGATCCTCTGGGCTGCGGGGGAGCGGCCTGTCTCGCGGCAGTGGACCGACTTTGCCTTTCGGCGGCTGCGGCGGCGCTTCGGCTGGGCCGAAGAGCTCATGGTGATG
>CAIWGR010000080.1 GCA_903912275.1 uncultured delta proteobacterium | reverse complement strand
CTAAGCGGCCTCGAGCCGCTCCCAGCGGCGCACCACGACCGTACCCATCCAGGCAATCGCCAGCCCTCCGACCAGGTCCCACGCATAGTGCTGCTTGGTCGTCAGGATGCTCGGCGCCAGCACCGCAAAGCCAAGCCAGACCGGCTTCCGTAGCCGCGGCTGCTCGGTTGTAAGCGCCCAGCAGAGCACCGCCGGGATGCTGATGTGGCCCGACGGAAAGCAGTTCAGCGGTGTGTCGATGCCCACCAGCGTCCGGTAGCCCCACATCGAGATCCCATCTCCCGCCGGCACCGGCGGTCGCGGATAGGCGATGGGCAGCGCCGCCCAACCGACGATGTTCAGCAGCACTGTCACGCCGTAGCACCGAATCATCCGCACGAAGGTCTCGTCGCGTCGCATCGTCAGCGGCAGCAACAGGTCCGCGAGCAGCAACGCGGCGTAGGGCCACACCGTCCAGGGCAGCAGCGGCAACGCCCTGTCGATGACCGTCATCGGGAGCTCTCGCACCGGGCGGAGCGGATGCCAGTTGAGCGCCAGGTAGATAAACATGTTGGCGCTCGCGAGTGGCAGAATCACCGCCACCCTCCGAGCCGGCGTCCACCACGACGTCTCTGCTGCAACTGCATCGTCCATCGCGACCTCCACCATCGCTGCGACCCATGCGCTGCCAACCACCCCGCCCCTGCAACAGCGTCACAGAACCGTCAACGAATTCGGTACGAACGGTCACATTCGTACGTGGGGAACGTGCCGATGTTGGCGTCAAAAAATCACCACAAACAACTGAAAAACATCATGAATTGACTCGACGAACGCCGCGCCGTGTCTACCTTCATCTGCCCCGCGAGAATCCCCTCGCAGCACCCTCGAAGGACCCATGCAGCAGCACTTCACCCTCGACGAACTTACCCCCGAAGCCCTCCTCGAACTGGCGCAGGAGGCAGGCCACGACGCCCGTATCGACGACGAACATGTCGTGCTCCTCCGGCCCGGCATCATCCTCCTGCAACCCTGCCCGGACCAGCGCGTCCTCCGCTTCGTCGCCCCCTTCTGGACCGACCGGCAGAAGCTCGCCGTCCTCAAGTTCTGCAACCGCATCAACCGCGTCTCCGTCATGACCCGCGCGTCGGTCGACGAGAAGCGAGATGCGGGGCACGAATGGTATCTCTGCGTCGACCGCGAAATCCCGCTCCATGACGGTCAGGTCATTGCGCGCCACACCCTCCTCAGCCTCCTCGCCGGCTTTGTAGAGTTCGTCGACGTCGACATCCGTCGCTTCGACACCGACGGCCTCCTCGACTGACCCGCCCTTCCCTTCACGCGGCCCGACGACTAGTCGCCTCACCCACCTCCACGGGCCGCGCTCCACCATGTTCCACAACCCCACCCGATACGACGCCATCGTCGTCGGCGGCGGCCACGCCGGCTGCGAGGCCGCCCACGCGCTCGCCACCATGGGCTGCCGCACGCTCCTGCTGACGATGAACATCGATACCATCGGCCACATGTCCTGCAACCCCGCCATCGGCGGCCAGGCCAAGGGGCAACTGGTCCGCGAAATCGACGCCATGGGCGGCATCATGGGCCGCCTCGCCGACCGCGCCTCCATCCACTTCAAACATCTCAACACCAAGAAGGGCCCCGCCGTCCGCTCCTCGCGTGCCCAGGCCGACATGCAGGTCTACCGCACCGAGATGCAGCGCTTCCTCATGGCGGTCCCCAACCTCGACATCAAGCAGGGCACCGTCGAGCGGCTCCTGCTCGAGACCGAGAACGGGCGCGAGGTCTGCCGCGGCGTCGAAGACGGGCTCGGCAACAACTACGCCGCACGCGCCGTCATCCTCACCACGGGCACCTTCCTCCGCGGCCTCTGCCACGTGGGCCTCGAGAACTTCAAAGGCGGCCGCGCCGGCGACAAGGCCTCTTACGGCCTCGCCGACCAGCTCCGCGCGCTGCAACTCGATGTGGGCCGCCTCAAGACCGGCACCACACCGCGCCTCGATGGACGCACCATCGACTGGGCCTCGCTTGAGCCCCAGCCCGGCGACGAGAAGCTCCGCCGATTCTCCTACTACCACAACGAGCCGGTCCTCCCGCAGGTGAGCTGCTACCTCACCCGCACCACCGAAGCGACCCACGACATCATCCGCTCGGGTCTCGACCGCTCGCCCATGTACACCGGCCTCATCGAAGGGCTCGGGCCTCGCTACTGCCCCAGCGTCGAAGACAAGGTCGTCCGCTTCGCAGACAAGA
Source organism: uncultured delta proteobacterium (assembly GCA_903912275.1). Classification (GTDB taxonomy): domain Bacteria; phylum Myxococcota_A; class Bradymonadia; order REDH01; family REDH01; genus CAIWGR01. The sequence goes on along the minus strand of CAIWGR010000080.1, from coordinate 777 downwards.
CCAGCCACCACATCTTCCTCGAACCGCAGGGGCTCTCGACCCACGAGGTCTACCCCAACGGCATCTCTACCTCGCTCCCCTACGACATCCAGCTCGCGATGGTCCGCTCCATCCCGGGCCTCGAACGGGCAGAGATCATGCGGCCCGGCTACGCGGTCGAATACGACTTCGTGAACCCCCAACAGCTCGACCCGACCCTCGAACTCCGCGCTCTCCCCGGCCTCTATCTGGCGGGCCAGATCAACGGCACCTCGGGCTACGAAGAGGCCGCGGCGCAAGGGCTCATGGCAGGCATCAACGCCGCCCGCGCCATCGGTGAGAGCAGCCCCATCGTCCTTGGCCGCGACCAGGCCTACATCGGCGTCCTCATCGACGACCTCGTCACCAAGGGCGCCTCTGAGCCCTACCGCATGTTCACCTCGCGCGCCGAGTTCCGCCTCCTGCTCCGTGAAGACAACGCCGACCAGCGCCTCTCACCCATCGGCAACGGCATCGGCCTGCTCCCCGATTGGGCGCTCGCGCAGATGGAGGCCAAGAAGGCCGAGATCGTTCGCTGCGTCCACCTCATCGAGAACGCCCAGATCGACCCGAGCGACGCCAACAAGGCCATCCTCGCCGAGCTCGGCTGGGGCCCGCTCGACAAGAGCGTCACCGCGCTCGCGGTGGCGGGCGTAGCGGTGCCGCACTACTGGCTGGGCATGGTGCTGGTGATCATTTTCTCCGTCTACTACAACGTGCTGCCGGCCATGGGCGCCGGCCCAGGCGGCGACTGGATGT
>CAIWGR010000079.1 GCA_903912275.1 uncultured delta proteobacterium | reverse complement strand
CTTCTCAGCATCATCCTGCCCTTTGTGCAGGACCAGCTCGTGGGAAGCTTCGAAGGCACCATCAACAACCAGCTCTCCGGCGTCATCGGACCACTGCTTGAAGATGCCCTCTCGGCACTGGCCTTCAACCTGGCCTTCAACCTGCCCCGCCTCGACGGCGCGACCGATGCCTCGGGCAACCCCATCACCATCCCGGTGACCCTGCAGAGCGACTTCGATACCGCTCCCTTCTCCGACGCCGCACCGGGCCCGCAAGGCGGCCTGCTCTCGCTCCGCGCCCGCTCCACGACCACCACCCGCGGCATCCCCACCGGCCTGCCCTACGACGCAAACCTTGGCACGCCCGGTCGCATCGGCTGCGGCCTCGCAGCGCAGCAGATGGTAGTTCCCAAGTTGGCCCCCATGGAGATCGTCTTCCCCGACGACACCCTCAACCAGATTCTGCACGCCGCCTGGTTCGGCGGCCTGCTCCAGTTCCCCGTCGACCCCTCGCTCCTCGGCGGCGTTGACCTCGCCACCTACGGCATCACAGACCTCTCGCTCGACCTCTCCGCGCTCCTGCCGCCGATGGCCACCGACTGCGGCCCCGACGGCCAGCTCCGCCTCCACGTCGGCGACATGAAGATCAACGCCCACCTCACCCTCTTCGGCACACCGCTCGACGCCATCGTCTACGTCGCCTTCGACGCCCCCATCACGCTGGCTGCCAGCGGCGGACAGCTCGGCATCACCGTCTCTGCCATCGAGAATGTGCAGCTCGAGGTGGATGTGGTGCAGCCCGAGCTCGCTGGCTTCGAAGACGCCATCTCCGAGCTCCTCGGCAGCCAGCTTGTGCCCGCGCTTGGCGGTCTGCTCGGCAACGGAACGCCGCTCGCCAGCTTCCCGCTTCCCGAGATCGACATCAGCAGCCAGCTCGGGCAGCCGGCCGGCTCGCTGGTCATCGCCATCGACGTGCTCTCCAATCCGGCCTTCCGCAACCGCATCGACGGCAACACCATCGTCTACGGGCAGCTCCGATGAAGACCCTCTACCGCTCCCTCGCTCTTCTCTGCTTCGCGGCCGGCCTCGCAGCCTGCTCCGACAGCGCCCCCGCGACCACCGCCGAGACCGACACGGCGGTTGATACCACCGCCGACGGCTCCGCGCAGGCTGATATCGGCGCCGACACCGGCTCCGGCGCAGCCGACACGGGCGCAGGGTCTGGCTCCGGCGCAGGCCCCGACGCCTTCGTGACCTGCGAGACCGACGCCGACTGCGGCGACGGCCTCGACTGCACCACCGACCGATGCGTGGCCGACGGCTCCGGCCAGCGCATCTGCGCCTGGACACTCGCCGAACGCACCTGCCTCGTAGACGGCCTCTGCATCCGAGCGGGAGCCGCCAACCCCTCGAACGACTGCGAAATCTGCGACACCACGCAGCCAAACGTCTGGGCCTTCCGCCCCGCCGGCTTTGCCTGCGACGATGGCAACGCCTGCACGCAGGCCGATACCTGCGCCGAGGG
>CAIWGR010000078.1 GCA_903912275.1 uncultured delta proteobacterium | reverse complement strand
TCACCGTGTTCCTCAACCACTTGGTGAATAATCGGGATGTTGCGGCGGTCGACCCGCCACCGCATAACCTCACTCCAACGCCCACTCCAGCACGCGCGCAACGTGAATCGCGTTGCGCCCTTGCGGCGCGGACGGATGTCCGCGGGTTCCGTCGGCGATCTGGTGGCGGCAGGAGGTGCCCGAAGCCACCACCTGCGTGCTCGACTCCGCGCCCCGAACCGCCGGAAAGAGCACCAGCTCCCCCATCGCCATCGAGACCTCGTAGTTCTTCGCCTCGTAGCCGAACGAGCCCGCCATGCCGCAGCAGCCGCTCGAAATCGTCTCCACGCTGCAGCCCGAGGCCTTGAGCGCCGCCACCGCACCGGTCGTCCCGACCAGCGCTTTCTGGTGGCAGTGGCCATGCAGCATCACCCGCTCCGCGTCCGGCTGCCACGACCAGCGCGACGGCTCACGCGCCGCCACCTCGCCCACAAAATCCTCAGCCAGCTTCACCTTCTTCGCCACCCGCTCCGCCGCTGCGCGCCACGGCACATCGGCAAAGTCCACCGACTCGTCGATGTAGGTCAGAATCGCAGAAGGCTCCAAGCCAACCACCGCCACCACGTCGTCCAGCAGCCGATCCAGCGCCACCACATTCTGCCCGATGACCTCACGCGCCTCCGCTACCAGACCTCGGCTCAGGTAGGTCCGCCCCGACGGCGCAAACACCGGCGCGACCACCTCAAATCCGCCCGCCTCCAGCACCGCCACGGCAGCCTGCCCTACCTCCGGCTCGTACCTGTCGGTGAACTCATCCACGAAGAGGCAGACCCGCTCCGCACCCGGCTTCGACGGTCGCTTCCGCGCGCCGAACCAGTCATGAAACGAGCTGCCCGCAATCGCCGGCATCGTCCGCTTCTCCGACAGCCCCAGCGCCTTCGCCATGACCGCCTTTGCAAGCCCCGTCCCGCTCACCCAGTTTGCCACCGCCGCGCCGAGCGGGAGCTCCTGCGCAAGCCGCGACCACTCCGTCACCTCGCCGAAGGCCCGCGCCGCAAGCGGCGTCCCCTCCAGCGCGTAGCGGCCCGCCCAGTACTCCGTCTTGAGCCGCGCCATGTCGACCGACGCAGGACACTCGCTCTTGCAGGCCTTGCAACCCACGCAGAGCTCCAGCGCCTCGCCCAGCGCCGGCGAACTGAACATCGCCTCCGGCCCCTGCTGCAGCATCAGGCGAAAGAGATTCGCACGACCACGCGTCGTGTCGTGCTCCTCCCCCGTCACCATGTAGGAAGGACACATCGTGCCGCCCATCGCCGCTGTCTTGCGGCACACACCCGCCCCGTTGCACCGCTCCACCGCACGCTGCAGCCCGCCGCTCTCCGCATAGGCGAAGGCACTCTCCACCTCGCGCTGTTCGTACCGTGCATGGTAGCGCCAGTCCTCGGTCATGGGCCGCGTCTGCGTGATGTTGTTCGGGTTCAGGATGCCAGCCGGATCAAACGCCCGCTTCACCCGCTCGAGCCAACCGTAGGCCTCCGCCCCCATCACCCGTGCGATGTAGGGCCCCCGCACCCGGCCATCTCCATGCTCGCCCGACAGCGAGCCTCGGTACTTGCGCACCAGGTCAGCCACGTCGCCCGCGATCGCCTCCGCCCGCGCCACATCCCGCGGCTGCTTGAAGTCCAGTTCAGGCCGCAGGTGCAGCTCCCCCACCGAGGCATGGGCGTAGTAGACGCAGTCCACCTGGTGCCGCGCCATCAGCTGCGCAAACTCCGCGATGTAGGCCGGCAGGTCAGCTACCGCCACCGCTGTGTCCTCCACCAGCGTCTGCGGCTTCGTGTCCCCAGGGCTGCCCATGAGCACGCCGAGCCCGGCCTTCCGAAGCTCCCAGATGCTGTTGATGCGCGGTGGCGCGATGAGCGGGAAGGCATACCCAAGCCCCGCCGCCTGCATCGCCTCGATCACCCCTTCGCAGCGCGCCCGCGCCGCCTCCGACGTCTCGTCAAAGAACTCGATGACTAGGATCGCGCCCGGGTCACCCTCCAGGAACCACCGGTTGCGCTCCTGCTCCAAGTTCAGCCGCGACAGATCCAGCGTCCGCTTGTCCAGCAGCTCCACCGCCGCCGGTCCATGCTTCACCGCCTCCACCGTCGCATGCATCGCCTCGTCGATGGTCGCAAAATGCGCCGCCACCACCATCGTCGCCTTCGGCACGGGAACCAGCTTCAGCGTCACCTCGCGGGTCACTGCCAGCGTCCCTTCGCTGCCGCATAGCACCCGCGCCAGGCTCGCCTTCCGCTCGGGCTCGTCGCCCATCCAGCTGTAGGTCAGATCATCCAGCGCATAGCCCGTGTTCCGCCGCTTCACCTCACGCTTCGGAAAGGCCGCGCGGATGGTCTCCACCTGCCCCTCCACCAGCCCGCGTACCTCCCGCATCGCGCCGCCGAGCAGGCCGCCAGCAGCCTCATGCTCCAGCCACGCCTCGCGCGAAATCTCGCCCAGCTCCGCCACCGAGCCGTCGGCCAGCACCACCTCCATCGACACCAGGTTCTCACGCGTCGTCCCGTGCAGAATGGAGTACGACCCGCATGAGTTGTTGCCCACCATCCCGCCGACCATGCACCGGTTCGAGGTCGACGTATCGGGCCCGAACATCAGCCCGTGCGGACGCAGCAGCCGGTTGAGCTCATCGCGCACCACACCCGGCTCCACCCGCGCCTCGCGCCGCTCCACATCAATCGACAGCACCCGGTTCAGGTGCCGCCCCGTATCCACAATCAGCCCCGGCCCCACCGCCTGACCCGACAGGCTCGTGCCAGCCGTCCGCGCCGTCAGCGGAATCCCCGCTGCCGCGCACGCCTTCACAATCTTCACCAGGTCCGCTGCGCTCTTCGGCAGCGCCACGCCGAACGGCACCAGCTCGTAGATGCTAGCATCGGTCGCATAGAGCGCCCGGTGCACCGCATCGGTCCGCACCTCGCCCTCCATCGTTGCGTTCAGCGCGGCAAGCGCCTCCGCCACGGCCGCCGGCAGCGGCGGCAGTGCCAACTCATCGCCAAGGTGCTGCAACCCTCTCTTCGTCTCGGTGCTGGTGCGCATCGCCATCCATCCTTGTCGTCGCATTTTTGGCGCGACTCCATGCTCTTGCACTAACGAGCACTGCCAACCATGGCAAAGTGCCTCGCTCCATCGCCCACGCGGGCCACCCACGGCAACATGATAGCCACCGAACAGGCCGAGTCTCCACGACTCCGCATCACCGAAATCTTCCACAGCATCCAGGGCGAGTCCACCTACGCCGGCCGACGCTGCTACTTCGTCCGACTCACCGGCTGCAACCTCCGCTGCACCTGGTGCGACTCCGTCTACACCTTCACCGGTGGCGGCTGGATGACCTTCGACGAAATCTTCGCCAAGCTGGCCACCTTCCCCGCCTGCGACCTCGTCGAAGTCACCGGCGGCGAGCCCCTCCTCCAACCCCGCGTCAACGCCTTCATGCAGGCCTGTCTCGACCGCGGCTTCGAAGTCCTGCTCGAGACCTCCGGCAGCCTCGACATCGCCCCTGTCCCCGCCGCCGTCCGCAAGATTTACGACCTCAAGCCGCCCGGCTCCGGCGAGGTGCAGAGCAACCGCTGGGAGAACCTCCCGCTCCTTCAGCCCCACGACGAAATCAAGGTCGTCCTCGCCCACCGCGCCGACTACGAGTGGGCCCGCAAACAGGTCATCGACCGCGGCCTCGTCGGCCGCCACCCCATCCTCTTCTCCCCCGTCTTCGGACAGGTCACACCCCTCGAGCTCGCAACCTGGATCCTCGAAGACGGCCTCGATGTCCGAATGCAGATCCAGATGCACAAGCTCATCTGGGACCCCTCCGCACGAGGCGTGTAGCGTGACCCAGCCCATGATCGACATCCAGTCCTCCGCAGACGAGCGCGGCATCCCCCTCCGCGCCGCCGGCATCTCCAAGCTCAAGTACCCCATGGTCGTCTGGGACCGCGACCAGAAGTCGCAACAGACCATCGGCAACTTCACCCTCACCGTCGACCTGCCCCACCAGTACAAGGGCACCCACATGAGCCGCTTCATCGAAGCGCTCGAACGGCACCGCGGCGAGATCTCCCTCTCCACCCTCCCGCTCCTCGTCCAGGACCTGCGCGAGACCCTCGATGCCGCCCGCTCCCACGTCCGCGTCGACTTCTCCTACTTCATCCAGCGCAAGGCGCCCGCCACCGGCGCCGCCTCCATGCTCGAGCTACGCTGCTACTTCCTCGGCGACGCCGACCGCGACACCGCCCGCTTTACGCTCGGCGTCGAGGTCCCCGTCATGACCCTCTGCCCCTGCAGCAAGGCCATCTCCCAGTATGGCGCCCACTGTCAGCGCAGCATGGCCCGCATGCAGGTCCGCTTCCACGACCTCGTCTGGATTGAAGAGCTCGTCGAGATCGCCGACAGCTCCGCCTCCGCCCCCATCTATCCCCTCCTGAAACGGGCCGATGAGAAGTGGATCACCGAGCACTCCTACGAGAACCCCGTCTTCGTCGAAGACCTCGTCCGAAACATTGCCGGCAAGCTCATGGCCGACCCCCGCGTCGCCTGGTTCGAGGTCGAGGCCGAAAACGAAGAGTCCATCCACGCCCACAACGCCTTTGCCGCTGTCGGCAGCGACGACATCGCCATGCTGAAGGCCGCGGGCGAAGCGCCCTAACCGGCCAAAACGGAGCGGCCAAAAACGAAGCGGGCCCCCGCCCGAAGGCGGAGGCCCTGCTCCAACACACGCAGCGCGTTAGCGCTCCGAGACCGGAACCCACTTCTTGCCCGAATCGCCGCTGTAGAGGCACTCGGGGCGGAAGATGCGGTTGTCTTCCCACTGCTCGAGGATGTGCGCACACCAGCCGGCCACGCGAGCGACCGCGAAGATGGGCGTGAAGAGCGAAATCTCAATGCCAAGCAGCTCGTAAAGCGCGCCCGAGAAGAAGTCGACGTTGGGGTAAATCTTCTTGCCCGTCTTCTCCATCTCCGCACGCATCGCCGTCTCGATGGTCTTGAGCTTGGCGTAGTGCTGCTTCGGGTCGTTCGTCGCGGCAACCTGCGCAAGGTACTTCTCGAGCACATAGGAGCGGGGGTCCTTCGCCTTGTAGACGCGGTGGCCCATGCCGAAGATCTTGCGCTTGGCGCCCAGCTCGCTGAGCACGTAGCGCGTGCCATCCTCCACCGACGAAACCTCCGCCAGCATGTGGAGCGCACCCTCGTTCGCACCACCGTGGAGCGGCCCGTAGAGGGCACCCACAGCCGCGCTCACCGAGGCATCCATCGGCGCCATCGTCGACGCCACCACGCGGCCCGTGAAGGTCGACGCGTTGAAGCTATGCTCCATGTGGAGAATCAGGCAGACATCAAAGATGCGGCCCCGCTCATCCGACGGGACCTCGCCCGTCACCATGTAGAGGAAGTTCTGGCCATGACCGAGGTCCGACCGGGGGTCGAGAGGCGCGAGCCCCTTCGAGATCCGGTGCCAGGCGGCGACGATGGTCGGGAAGCGGGCAATCAGCTCCAGCGCCCGATCAAAGTTGGCCTGGTTCCGGCCGCTCGCAACAGGCGAGAGCGAACCGTGTGCTGCGATCGCCGTCTGGATGGCGATCATCGGATGCGTGCTCTTGGGCAGAGACGACAGGACGCCCAGAAGCGAAGCGTCGATGGTCCGCTTGCTCTTCAGAATGTTCTCAAAACCCTCCAGCTCCGCAGCCGTCGGCAGCGAACCGTAAAGCAAGAGCCAGGCCACCTCCGCGAAGGTCGAGTTATCGGCCAAATCCTCGATGGTGTAGCCGCGATAGCTCAGCAGACCCAGGTCGCCGTCGATGTCGCAAATCTTCGACTCAGCAGCAATCACACCGTCCAGACCCTTGCTGTATTCCACTGCGCTCATGGCTCTCCTTCGTTGATTTCATCTGCGACAATTCCCGTCGCGCCGATGTCGTTCCGCGGGTGCTCTAACCCTAGACCCTCAGGGGCCCGCCGTCTAGCGGTTGGAGGCGAACGATGAGGCGAGGGACCAAGGGACGACAGGGCCAAAGCCATGTCACACCCGCGGAACGCTCCTCTTGGATGCGCCGATGCCGTGAGAGGTCCGCCGACTACTTTCCCGTGCCCAGCTTGGCGATGTTCTTGCTGGTCTCTTCCACCAGCGTCCGCCGCGTCTGCTCCAGCCCCTTGAAGGCCTCGGTGATCTCTTCGAGCAGCTGGTCAATCGTGGCCCATTCCTTCTCGAAGGCCTCGTAGTCGGATTCTGCCTGCTTCAATGCCTTGCCGTCGTCCTCCACCCGAGCGTTGTGGAGCCGCTCATCTGCCGTCGCCTTGAGCTTGTCCAACTCGCCCTCCGCCAGCTCCCGCCGCCGGCCCAACTGCGCAAGCTGCGACTTCGCCGCGTCCTGCAGGTTGGCCCGCTGCGCGTCTGCCTCCAGCACCCGCCCGATCACGAACTCCCGGATCTCCGGCGTCACAACCTCGGCGTAGCTCTCAAGCGCAAGCAGGTTCGATGACCGGCAGGGCTTCACACGCCCCAGAGGAAGTCGATCCGTCAGCGGATTCGTCTCACTTCCGCGCACGGCGGTCACCTTCTCCACCGGTGCATCCGGGTTGCTGCCGGGAACCATCTCCACCTTCGCCGTGAAGCAGGCCGACATCACATTTCGAAGCAGCTCCGCGTCAAAGTCAGACGCCAAGATCCCTTCCGGGAGCTCAGCAAACGAGGCGCTCATCATCGATGCCTCGTTGAGCGTCGTGTTCGTCCGAGTGTAGATCACCGACACATCGGTGTTCAGCGCCCGAATCTCATCGAGCGGTACCTTCGTGTTCAGCGGCGCCCCGCACCCGCTCGCCCACAGCGTTGCCAACATTGAGAGACCGACCAACCGCTTCCACATCGCCATACTCCGAAGATCGCTGCCACGCTCGTCCGCTGCTTCGCGGCGTTCTACGGCGCACCGCGCCGTTGCGTCAACATCCTTGCGCGAATCCGCCCACCCCGTCCGCCTTCCTCGGTTGCCCAGGCTACCCCAATTCGGTAGTCCCCAAGGGCGACGCTTGCTCCCTCCAATGGTGCCCCTCCATGGCCATCCCCGTTACCCTCCGAACGCTCCAGAACCGCTACGAGAAGCAGGAGCCCATCACCGTCATCACCGCCTACGACGCCACCTTCGCCCGCCTCGTCGACGAGGCCGGCATCGACGCCATCCTTGTCGGCGACTCGCTCGGAAACGTCATCCAAGGCTACCGCACCACCATCCCCGTCACCCTCGACGAGATGGTCTATCACACTGCCGTTGTCGTCCGCGCCACGAAGAGGGCCCATGTCATCGCAGACATGCCCTTCGGCTCCTACGGCGCCAGCGTCGAAGACTCCGTCCGCTCCGCAGCCCGCCTTCTCAAGGAGGCCGGCGCCCACGCCGTGAAACTCGAAGGCGGCGCCCCCCTTCGTCCCCGACATCCGCCGCATGGTCGACATCGGCATTCCCGTCATGGGCCACCTCGGACTCACCCCCCAGTCGGTCCACAAGCTCGGCGGCTACTCCGTCCAGGGCCGCGGTGATGCAGGCCCCCAACTCCTCCACGACGCGCTCGCCCTCCAGGAAGCCGGCGTCTACGCCATCGTCCTCGAGATGGTCCCGGCCGACCTCGCCATCGAAGTCACCCAGGCCCTCCGCATCCCCACCATCGGCATTGGCGCGGGCAACGGCACCAGCGGCCAGGTCCTCGTCGGCTACGACATGCTCGGACTCAACGACGGCTTCTCCCCCAAGTTCCTCAAGCGCTACGCCAACCTGGCCGACACTGTCCGCGAAGCCACCGCCGCCTACATCGCCGAGGTCGGCGACCGCTCCTTCCCCGGCCCCGAACACTCCTTCAAGCGCTGAGCTCCATGCGTATCATCGCCTCCACCGCCGAACTTCGCGCCGCCATTCGTGACGCCCATGCCGGCTCGGTGGGCTTCGTTCCGACCATGGGCTACCTCCACAGCGGCCACACCACCCTCTTCGACCACGCCCGCAACGAGAACGACCTCGTCGTCGCCTCCATCTTCGTCAACCCGACCCAGTTCGGACCCAACGAAGACTTCGCCGTCTACCCGCGCGACCCGGACGGCGACGCCGAAAAGTGCCGCGCCCATGGCGTCGACCTCCTCTTCATGCCCTCCGTCGCAGAGGTCTATCCCTCCGGTCACGCCACCACCGTCACGGTCGACCACCTCACCACCGAGCTCTGTGGTCGCTTTCGTCCAGGCCACTTCGCCGGCGTCGCCACCGTCGTCGCCAAACTCTTCGGCATGGTCGGCCCGCAGCGCGCCTACTTCGGCGAAAAGGACTTCCAGCAGCTCGCCGTCATCCGGCGCATGGCCTTCGACCTCAACATCGCCGTCGAGGTCATCGGCCTCCCCACCATCCGCGAAGAAGATGGGCTCGCTCGCTCCTCCCGCAATGTCTACCTCTCCGCCGATGAGCGGCAGGTTGCCCTCTCGCTCGCCTCCGCGCTCCGCGCCACCCGTGCCGCCTACCGCGCCGGCGAGCGTTCGGCCTCCGCCCTCTGCGACCTCCTCGCAGCCACACTCACCCGCCACCCAGAAGTGGCTCTTCAGTACGCCGAACTCGCAGACCCAGACTCGCTCCGTCTCCTGCGCGGCACCACCCTCGAGGCAGGCCAAGGCGCCCGCGCCATCATCGCGCTCCAGCTCGGCCGCACCCGCCTGATCGACAACGCGGCGATCGACCACGACGACCCCTCCTTCCAAACCACCCAGGCCGGCGCATGATCCTCCTGCTCGCCGTCGTCACCATGGTGGGCTGCTTCGCCTACCTCGCCGCCGACTACTTCGAGAGCCGCCTCGCGGGTTGGCTCACCAAGCCCTTCGCCTCGGCCGCCTTCGTGGCCCTCGCCGCCTTCGCCGGCGCCGCCGACTCCACCTACGGCCACCTCCTCTTCGCCGGCTTCCTCCTCTCCTTTGTCGGCGACGTCCTCCTCATCCCCCGCGCTACCTTCCTCATCGGGCTCGGCAGCTTCCTCCTCGGCCACGTCGCCTTCGCGGCAGGGGCGCTCACCTTCCTGCAGCCCGCGGGTTCCGTTGCGAAGGCTGCACCGACCCTCGCTGTCGGAGGGCTCCTCATGGCCGTCGCCGGTACCCTCGCCTGGCGCTGGCTCTCGCCCCATCTTCACGGCGTGATGCGCAGCGCCGTACTCGCCTACCTGCTCACCATCGCCACCATGGTGGTCCTCACCATCGGTGCGGCTGCGGTCGGCGCGCCGCTGCTCCTCCCCATCGGCGCGATCCTCTTTGCCATCTCCGACCTCGCGGTGGCGCGCGAACGCTTCGTTGAGCAGACCATCCGCAACAAGGTCTGGGGGCTGCCCTTCTACTACGGGGCGCAGGTCCTGCTCGCGCTCAGCATCGAAGCCGCTGCCCGCGGCTGAGCCCGCCTAGAAGGGCAGGCAGAAGCCGAAGCGGCAGGAGAGAGGCGCGTCGCACGCCGAGCCTCGGCCGCAGGTGCTGCCGATACCTGCCAGCGCGTTGGGCAGGCAGATGGTGAACTGGCAGCTCGCCCCTGTCGGACAGTCCACATCGGTGGCGCAGCTTCCGGGAACCGGCGGCGGAAGGTCGGACGGAGAGCAGAAGCCGAAGAGGCAGTCCTCGCCCGCCGCACAGTCGGCCTGCACCTGACACTGGCTGTCGAGGCAGATGCCAAGCACGCAGCTCTGTGTCGCCCCGCAATCTCGCGCATCCACGCAGCCGCTCGGCAGGCCGGGGAGCGCAGGCACACAGATCCCGAGCAGGCAGTTGCCCGTAGCACAATCCGCGTTCGTGTCGCACGACGGGGTGGGGAAGGGCAGGGCGAAGGGAGCGCAGAAGCCGGCCAGGCAGGTCTCGCCCGAGGCGCAGTCCGCCGTCGAGCCGCAGCCGCCCGCGATGCAGAGGCCGAAGTTACAGTGCTCGCCCGAGGCGCAGTCCGTGTCGGTCGCGCAGCCCGCAGGCAGCGGGATGTCGCCCGAGATGCACTCCCCGCTCAGGCAGCGCTGACCGCTCGGGCAGTCCGTGTCCGAGAAGCAGCGCTCCGGCACGCACACATTGAAGAGGCAGTTCAGGCCCGGGTCGCAGTCCGTGTCAGACACGCACGAGGTGCTCGCCACCGAGTCCGCCGGCACGCAGCTGCCAGCCTGGCAGATGAAGCCCACATCGCACGCGCTGTCTGCAGCACAGGGCGTCGGCTGGTAGCAGAGGCCACCATCGCAAACCGACCCTGCCGCACAGTCCGTGTTCGTCGTGCAGGTCTGCTCCGTGTCACACACATTGCCAACGCCATCGCGATCGCTGTCGAGCTGGTCGCTGTTGGCAATCCCGCGGCAGTTATCGCTGCCATCAAAGACACCGTCGTTGTCATCATCGGGGTCACAGACATCGCCGATGCCATCGGCCTCATTGTCGGTCTGTGCCTGATTCGCCACCAGCGGGCAGTTGTCGCGCGGGTCGAGGACCAGGTCGTTGTCGTCATCGTTGTCGCAGGCATCACCCTGCGCATCGCCGTCCGTGGCCAGCTGGTCTCGGTTGGCCACCTCCGGGCAGTTGTCCCGTGCGTCGAGCACGCCGTCGCCATCGCGGTCGTCTGTGCAGGCATTGCCCACGCCGTTGCCGTCGATATCAGCTTGGTCAGCATTCGCCACCAGCGGGCAGTTGTCTCGCCCGTTCGCCACCGAGTCGCCGTCGATATCGTCGTCGCAGCCATCCCCGAGGCCGTCGCGGTCGACGTCGGTCTGGTTGCTGTTGGCCACCGTCACGCAGTTATCGTCACGGTCAGGCACGGCATCGCCATCCGTGTCCGGCAGGCTCGCTGCGGTGGTCACCTTCACCGAGCCGGTACAGCCGGGAAGCAGGTCGGCATCCCGAACAACCTCCACCGTCAGCGTGGTTTCGCCGTCCAGCAGCGTAACACCGCTGAAGATGAGACGCGATGAAGTCGGGTCGAGCCCAATCTGATAGCCCGTCGAAAGCGAAAGCGCCGCAAGCGCGCCGGGCGTCAGCCCCGATACCTGCACCGTCACATCGACCTGCAGACCGTCGAGGTCAGGGTTGAAGTCATTCGCTGGTCCGAGGTTCAACCCCTCCGTCGGGAAGAGGAAGGTCACATTGCAGCTCCCGGGCGTCGGCGTCCCGCCGGAGCCCTCTGCGCCGCTGCCATCGGTGCGGCCCGGCGGAGGCGTCCGCGGAATCTCCACATCCACCTCGGGGAAGGTCGTCCCACCGCCACTGTCCGTGCCATCCGGCGCAACCAGACGCGCCTCGGTTACCGAGAAGGCATACTGCCGCTCGGGCGCCGCCGGCGGGTCATTCACGATGTTGCCATCGTCGTCCTTCGCATCCACAAAGTAGGTCACGCGGCTGCCAATCGGCTGCCCCGGAATCTCCGCACGGTAGTGACCGTCGGTCACCTCCTGCATCTCGACGCCAACGCCCGCCGCGCCATTGATCGCGTAATGAAGCTTCACGCGCTTCACTGCGCTGTCGTCGCTCGCGAAGGTCTCGATGACATAGGGCCCCGCCACGTTGGCGGTGTCACCAACGAGCGTCGTGTCGCGAATCGACAGAAGGTCTGTCTCGCCGCAACCCGAAAGCGCCAGCAACGAACCGAGCAACGCAATTCCCACATGTCTGAACATCTTCATGAGTACGCCTCGGCTTCGCGCCAGTTTCGTCATCCGCTGCACCTTGTAACCTTGCCCCCGAAGTTTCGCAAAGGTAGCAGCCCTTTGTGCGCTCCACTCGGGAGCCCGCCCCCTCTTGTCTGCTCAGGTGAGTGAATGCGCGTCTTGAACAACGTCGTCGAGGCCATCGGCAATACCCCCCTCGTCCGACTCAATCGCATCGGAAATCACACCAAGTCCACCTTCTGGGCAAAGCTGGAGTACATGAATCCGGCCGGCTCCATCAAAGACCGGATCGCCCGCCAGATCATCGAAGATGCCGAGCGTGACGGACTGCTCAAGCCCGGCGGAACCATCGTCGAGGCCACCAGCGGAAACACCGGCATGGGCCTCGCCATGATCGCCGCCATGAAGGGCTACAAGTGCATCTTTGTCATGCCCGACAAGATGAGCGACGAGAAGATCAAAGCCCTCCGCTCCTTCGGTGCCAAGGTCGTCATCACCCCGACCAACGTCGAGCCCGACGACCCCCGCTCCTACTACTGCGTCTCCCGCCGCATCGCCGATGAGACGCCCGGCGCCTTCTACGCCAACCAGTACCACAACCCCTCGAACCCGAAGGCCCACTACACCACCACCGGCCCCGAGATCTGGGAGCAGACAGGCGGCAAGATCGACGCCTTCGTCTGTGCAGCCGGCACTGGTGGCACGCTGAGCGGCGTCTCCAAGTATCTCAAAGAGCAGAACCCAGCCGTCCGCGCGGTAGGCGCCGACCCCATCGGCTCCGTCTATTACGACTACTTCCGCACCGGCAAACTCCCCCCTGCCCACGGATACAAGGTCGAGGGCTTTGGCGAAGACTTCCTGCCCAGCACCATGACCTTCGACTACGTCGACGAGTTCATCCGGGTCACCGACAAGGAGTGCTTCCAGATGGCCCGCCGCCTCGTCCGCGAAGAGGGCCTCTACACCGGTGGCTCAGCCGGTGGCGCCGTGGTCGCAGCCGTGAAGTATGCTGAGCGCTTCGACCGCCACCTCGATATCGTCCTCATTCTCTGCGACTCGGCCTCGCGCTACATCTCCAAGCTTTTCGATGATGAGTGGATGCGCGAGAACGGCTTCCTCGAGAACGACACCTCCTCCGCCACCGTCGCAGACCTCCTCGCCGCGCGGGGCGGCAGCGGCGCGGTAGAGACAGCCACCGCAGACGACCGCGTCCGCGAGGTCATCGGCCGCATGAAGCGGCTCGGCATCAGCCAGGTGCCCGTCCTCGACGGCTACAAAATCCTCGGGATCGTCAGCGAGCGCGACCTCCTCAACCACCTCGTCCACGGCGGCGACGCGGGCGACACCATTGCCAACCTCGTCGAGGCCGAGTTCGCCATCGTTGAGCCCGTCAACAAGGTCTCGCTCGCCGGTCAGCTCATCGCCAAAGACCTGACCGTGCTCGTCGTCAACGACAGCCGGCTCATCGGCGTCATCACCAAGATCGACTTCATCGACTTCGTCTCGCAGAACCTCAAGTAGCCCGCCGCTCAGGCGGGCCAGATGGGCCAGGCGTGGAGCGTCTCAAAGGCGCCCACCTCGTAGAAGCCGAGCTTGCGGTAGAGCCCAATCGCAGCGCTGTTGTGGTCGTTCACATAGAGCGACACCCGGTCGTGCCTGCGCAGCAGCCGGCTACAGAGCTCCCGCATCGCCGTCTGCGCAACCCCGCTCCGCCGGAAGGCCGGAGGGACCCACACGCCCTCCACCTGAGCACAGAGCTGTGACGGGCTCGCAATCGACGCCTTGAACATCAGCTGGCCGGTCATCGTGTGCCGATGACACCAGACCCGCTGCTCCATGATCTGGCCCATCAGCCCAAGCTGGTAGGACTCGCGATCGTGGCTTGCCAGCTCCAAGCCGAGCTCTTCTTCGTGCATCTCGCAGGAGGCCTCCACGAGGTCCTCCAAGTCTGCCTCGCGCGCCAGCCCGAGGGCAAAGCGTTCACCGCCAGCGGGTGGCTCCTTCAGCTCAAACATCGTCTGCGCCAGCCGCGTCCGAACCTCGTGCGCGGGCGTCGCATAGCTGCTCCAGAACCCCTCCACCATCACCGCAGGCCCCGCTACCAGACGCACAGCAGGTGCCACGCCGGCTAGTTCTCGTCCGCACCACTCGCCCGCTTCGACCTCATGCCCGTACAACCAGGCAGCCACGCCATCGAAACAGAAGACGGCCGCCACCACAGCGCTGCCGCGCATCAGCCCGAACACCGCCGCACCCGGGTGGGGCGCATCGAGGATGCCAGCCTGCAGCGCGCCCAAGCCGAAGCCAGCCATGGCAGGCTGCGCAGCCATCGCCTGATAGAGCGCTTCTCGGTCGCGACGCCGGAGGCGACGGAACTCGATGGTGGGATTGCCGAAGGGAAAGACCATGCCGCGCTCCTTCACGACTTTCACCGGCGGGTCAAAAACGACAAACGCTCCTTGCGGAGCGCTGTCGTCATCGCAGCCGCAAGCCTTAGGCCAGGAGGCTGTCGAGGAAGCAGGTGATGCCATCGGTCTTCACGAAGGCCTCCTTGCGGAAGATCAGGTAGAACCGCTTGAAGTCCTCGAAGTCGCTCTTCATGGCGCCGATCATGTCGGCCTGGAAGAAGGTCTCGCGCTGGCTGGAGCTCGAGCGGTGGTAGATCCGCCACTCGTTGCCGTTGGTCAGAATGCCGAAGTCCTTGCCGGTCGCGCGGAGAAGGAGGTCGAGCTCAACCGTCGGGGCGATACCGGCCTCAAGAGGCTGCGGCATCGGAGGAGCGGGAACCGGGTCGTCGCCCTCTTCCACAGCAGCCTGACGAACAGGTGCAGCAGAGGTCGTCGTGAAGTCATTGCCCCACTCGACAGCGCGGCCAATGCAGAGCGCCGAACGGAAGAACGAAACCGAGCCACGCGAAGGCTCAGCCTCACCGAACTCGGCGCCGCTGCCGAAGCAGACATGGTCAACACGAGCAACGCGGCCGTCCGAGAGCTCTACGGGCTCAAACACGGTGTGCGTGAAGCCCAGCGCGTGAAGCACAGGGCCAACAAGGAAGTAGCGCGTCTCAACCGCAGTCGGCCCACCGGCCAGCAGCGTCGAATGCTTCTCGTAGGTCTCGCGGATGCGGTCGAACGCCAGCTGCGCCTCGGCGTCAACAGACTTCCAATCCGCCAGATCCTCCATCGTCTCAAGGCGCTCTCCCGAGAACAGGGGACCACTGTTGAGAAAGATTGCAGCCTCGGCCATGTCTTGATCCTGTGATAATTCTGCGAAGCCCAGACGCGAAGTCGGGCAAAATGGGCCGCGGCTTATGGATCACTCCACCGCCTCGTGTCAAGGTCTTCGACCGATTTTGGCCCGTCGGTCTGCTGCCTCCGCCCTCGCCAACCCACCCCTGACGGTAGGAGAGACCACCATCCGACGATTTGTGGCGATTTGCGTACAATCCTGTTAAGGTGTTCGGGTGTATACGCACATTCTTTGGTGTTCTTTCGTATACCTACCCGCGACCTCGGACTTCGATGCGCCAACCTGCACTCGTCCTCACCTCTGCCCTCTCGGCCCTCCTCCTCTTCGCCTGTGCCGATGACAGCGCAGGGGGAAAGGGGCCAACGCTCGAGCTCCTCGATGCATCTGGTAGTGCCGACACCGGCGCCGTCGACACCGGTTCGGTCGGCACCGACACCGGCGCCGAAGACACGACCGTTGCCGACACGACCGTCGAAGACACCAATGGCAGTGCCGACACCACGGTCGAAGACACCAACGGCAGCGCCGACACCGCGGTCGACGATACCACAATCGAAGACACCAACGGCAGCGCCGACACCACGGTCGCCGACACGACGATCGATGACACGAACGGCAGCGCCGACACGACCGTCGAAGACACCTCGCTGGTAGATACCACGGTCGAAGACACCACGCTTCCGCCGGCCGACATCATCATCAACGAGGTCTCCTGCCGCGGCACCGAGTGGATCGAACTCCTCAACCTCTCCGATCGTGACCAGGACCTCTCCAACTGGCGGATTGCCGATGGTCCCATCGACCTCAACCCGGGCTTCCTGAACGGCAAGATCATCCCCGCCCTGGGACGCCTCATCCTGACCGAGGGAACGGCGGCCATGCCCTTCGCCATCTCCTGCTCCGGCGAGGTCATCCGGCTCTCTGACGACCGGCTCGAGCCGATCGACATCTTCAGCTTCGGCGTCGTCCCCGCAGGCGCAACCGCCGGCCGAATCCCCGATGGCCTCGGAGAGTTCACCCCCAATATCCCAACGCAGGGAGCAGCAAACCTCCCCTACAACGCCGACGATTCGGCCCTCTACGATCCGCTCCACCCCTTCCTCGTCGAGATCACCCTCCCGCCCACCTCGCTCACGCTGCTCAACGCCGATGGCCGCACCTATGCCCCCGCAGAGGTCGCCATCACGCTGCCCTCCGGCGAGGTGGTCTTCAACGGCTCGACCGGCCTCCGCCTCAAGGGCTCCGTCGGCAGTTACCGCAACCTCGACCGCAAGGCCGGCTTCAAGGTCGACCTCGGACAGTATGACGGTACGCAGGCACTCTTCGGCGCTCAGAAGTTCACCTTCAACAACTGCGTCCAGGACCCCTCCTACGTCCGCCAGTGGGCTACCTACGAGGTCCTCCGCCAGTCCGGCTTCCCCGCCCCCCGTGTCGGCTTCGCCAACATCTACGTGAATGGAGAACTCTACGGTCTCTACCTCCACCTCGAGACCACCGACGAGTCCTTCGTCAACCGCTACTTCCCCAACACCAAGCTCCTCTACGAGGGCCAGATCCCGACCGACTTCGACCTCACCAACTGGGTACTCTTCCAGCGCGACATCGGCAGCGCGACCGACGGTGCGCTGCTCGCCAACCTCGTCAACGCGCTGGGCACGCTCCCCCACGCAGAGACCTGGGCGGTCGCAGAACCCTTCCTGGACCGAGATGAAGTCACACTCGACTTTGCTGCCGAAGCCTGGGTCGGCCATTGGGATGGCTACGCCTTCAACAACAACAACTTCTTTGCTCACTTCGACGGCACGGACGACAAACTCCGCATGTTCACCTGGGGCGTCGACCAG
>CAIWGR010000077.1 GCA_903912275.1 uncultured delta proteobacterium | reverse complement strand
GCACCATCTCCCGCAGCTTGGCGATGTCGCCAAAATGGGGGTTCACATCCAAGAAGTCCTGCGTCCAGTAGCCGTGGTAGCCGTCGTAACCCGCGTCCGACTCCACGTTGCGCACCACCGGAGAAATCCAGACGCTCGTGACGCCCAGCTTCTTGAGGTAGTCCACATGGTCGATGACCCCCTGCCAGTCGCCGCCCTGGTAGCGGCCGAGGTCGCCGACCACGACCCCCTTGTTGTTGTCGCGCTGGCCGTCGGCGAACCGGTCGACCATGAGCTGGTAGACCACCTCGCCGCGCCAGTCGCGGGCCAGGTTGGTGGTCTTGAAGTCGGTCGTCACCGGGGCCATGTCGGCGCCACAGGCGGCGAGCAGCAGCGTCGCGACCACGGCGAGGAGCGCCGGCGTGAACCGGCAGAGGCGGTGAACCATCGGCGACCTTCTCATCGGTAGGTGCTGCTGTTGAACCACCACTCGGCGCCGATGCCGAGGTAGTGATGGATGGCGCCGCGACGGCGGACATCCTCTGCGGGATACTGCTCCTGGGCGCCGTCGTTGAGCACCGAGACCTCGTAGATGAGGCGGAGCTCAGGGCGGGCGAAGCGGCCGGTGCCGGCGGAGAGCGTGGGGATGATGGCAGCCTTGAAGATGGCCGGCACGAGGAAGGTGTCGGTGCGGGGCGACAGGCCGTTGGAGCGGTGGCCCTGATAGGAGAACTCGAAGGCCTGCTTGTAGCCGCCCGCGACCCGGTAGGAGGGACGCAGCGAGATGGTTCCTTCGTAGAAGTCGTCGCCGTCGTAGTTGACCTTGTCGGCGTCGGAGAACCAGTCGGCGTAGGCGCCGGCAATGAGGTCGAAGCGGCCTGCGCCAAAGCCCGCGCTCATGGCAACCCGGGTGGAGGTCGTGTCGGTCACCGAGCCATCCTGCGCGAGCCCGCTTGTGGGGGTGGCGAGTTCGCCCAGCGCAGCAATTCCGGTGGCGTGCCGCAGGAAGAGGTTGGCGAAGCCGCGCTCACCGAAGCCCCAGACGGAGGCCTCCACGCCAAGCGTCGTACCAAGCTCGCTCGGCATGAGCTGGCGCACCTTCTCGACATCCTCTGCCACGCCCTCGCCCAGGCGGTGGACCTCGCCGTAGCCGACCAGCTTGCCCGAGAGCCCGCCGACCTCGACCGGCTGCTCTGCGCGGAGCGAGCCGATGAGCCGGACGCGGTCCATGAGGATGACAGGGTCGGTGCCGAACTCGGGGTCGGCGACCAGGATCTCCTGATACTGGTAGGCGTTCTTGACCTGGTTGAGGCCGAGGTGGCCGCTGATGCGGGTCTTGCCAGCGGCGCCCCACGAAGCGCCCGCGCCAACGGTGTTGAGGTTATCGAGCGGCCAGAAGTCGAGGAGGTAGATGTCGTCGCCGCGGAGCATGCGGGAGCCGACCCAGACGGAGAGGTCGGCGACGCCCAGGTCGCTCCCCTCCACGAAGGCGTTCCGGAGCGCAATCTTGCCGTCGAAGTTGCCGTCGGAGTGGAACATGGCGTCGGAGACGGCCAGCGTCGTGACGACGCGGAAACGGCCAAACTCCGGCTCCGCAGTATGGTAGGAGAGGTCGAGTTCGAGGTAGGGCTGCTCCTCGAGGCGGGGCGGATGTGCGACCACGGCGAGCTGTTTGCCCGAGCCCCCTGCCCCATCGGAGCTGGCTGTCACGCGGCCGTAGGAGCCGAAGACAAAGCCCGCCGGAGCCGCGGGGGCCTCCGCTGTCGGTTCGACCAGAGGAAGTTCCTCCGCTCGCAGGCGCGGCGCGACGAGCGCGAGGAGCAGGATGAGGGGGGCGAGAGAGGGCTTCATGAGGCCTGAGGCGGGGAACAGACTGCCTTCGCGGTTAGAGCATCCCTGCGGTCACCGCTAGAGGAGGTCATCACAACAGCGGAAGCCCACACTGTCCTGCGCGAGCGTCGGATTGACCGTGGCGTCGGCAGAGGTGCACTTGAGATTGTTCTGCACATCGTTGAAGGCGCCGCCACGCACGCGGCGGTCGGCGCTCCACTCCTCGACGTTGCCGGACATGTCGAACACCCCATCCTGGCTCACGCAGCCGGAGAACTGGCCCGTGACCACAGGCCCGGAGGTGGGTGGCGCGTTGAGTCCGTGGCAGGTGGTGGGCGCGTAGAGCTGCGCATAGGGGTAGAGGCGAGCCTCGGCGCCCTGGCAGGCGGCGACCCACTCGCCATCGGTGCAAAGTCGCTTGCCGACGGCGGTGCATGCGTCGCCTGCAGCGGCGAAGGTGGCGCCCTTCCAGGGCTGCACGCCGGCGCGGGAGGTGGCGAGCGAACTGTCGCTGCCCGCGTCATCGGCGGTGGCGTCTTGGCGCGAGGCCTCGTGGAGGTCGACACAGAAAGCGGTCGCGCCGGTGCGCTCGATGCGGGCCATGCCAGGCTGGCAGCCGTTGCAGAAGATGCCGTTGTCTGCCGCGCCGTCGCAGTCGTTGTCGAGGCCATCGCAGACCTCGGTAGAGGGCACACAGGCCGGGTCGGTGTCTGCGGTGGTGTCGGCACCGGAGCCATCCGATTCGGTGGTGTCGGAGGTGTCGCCGGAGCCGCTGTCGACCGTGGTGTCTGCGGTGTCGCCGCCTACGTCGGGGCGGTCGGAGGTGTCGGCGACGGTGCCCGTGTCTTGGACGAGGAGTCCGTCGGGGTCAGAGACGCAACGGGCAACGGTCAGGTCGCAGCCAAACCCCACAGGGCAGTTGGCGGCGGTCTCACAGCTGATGTCCTCCAAGAAATCGATGGTGCAGCCGGCGCCGACCGAGGTCAGCGCAGCGAGCCGCAGCAGCAACGGAAGGACCGCCTTCATGGTCACCGGCCGGTGGGCGCGGGGGAAATCGCAGCGGGCCCCGAGACGGGCGTCGACGGGGTGGCGACCACGAAGAAGTAGAAGAGCAGCGACGCCACGACGAGCGCGCCGAAGGCGATGGCGACCCGTACCCAGCGCTTGCGCTGAATCTGCCCGAAGTCCTCATCG
>CAIWGR010000076.1 GCA_903912275.1 uncultured delta proteobacterium | reverse complement strand
TCATGCCCCTCACCCCGTCCATTGCTGGCAAGCGCCTCATCGAGACGCCCTACGCCACCCGCCGCGCCATGCTTGACCGCGCCGAGCAGCTCGGTGAGCCTGTCGACCTCGACCTGCTCATTTCCACGCTCGAGCTCGACATGGAGACCATGGTCCCCGGCCTCGACGAGGTTCAGCTCGACTACTCCTGGCGCTTCGCTGGCGGCCTCTGGTCGGTCTGGCAGCAGACGCCCCACCTCAAGATCTCGGAGCCCGTCATGGCACTCGAAGGCAACCACAACATCGAGATCCGCGTGCGTAAGCGGGGCGATGGTTCCAGCGTGAGCCCTGTCACCGCCTCGACGATCGTCACCATCGACCACTCGGTGCCGACCATCGCCATGGACCGGGTCGGCCATCAGGTCGACTTCACCGCCATCGACACCGTCTCCAGCGCCGAGGCCCTCCTCGTCCGCTACCGCATCGCCGATGGCGCCTGGGTAACCAGCCGCGCCGCCGGTAGCATCGACCTCTCGGCCTACGAGGGTCGCTCGGTGGAGGTCGCCGTGGAGGCCACCGACGCCGCCGGCCACCGCGCCACGACCACCAAGAGCTTCCGCGTCCTCGGCGGCGGCTCGTCTGCCCAGAACAGCGATTCCGATGCAGGCTGCAGCGCCTCGGGCAATAGCGCCGGCTCGCTCGGCGGCCTTGTCGCGCTCTTCGCCGGCATGATGTTGCTCCGCCGGCGCCGCTCGGTTGCGGTCGCCGCCTCCATCGGCCTGGCCGCGCTCGTCCTCGCCGCCTGCGGCACCGAGCCCGCCAGCAGCGCCACCGTCGGCATCTGCGACCCCACCTGCGCCGCCGGCCAGATCTGCGTCGACGGCGCCTGCCAGGGAGAGCCCGATTGCGCCACCGACGCCGATTGCGAGGCTGGCTTCCGCTGCGAGGCGGGCAGCTGCGTGGCGCGCACCAATTGCGAGTCTGCCGCGGATTGTCAGGATGGTCAGATTTGTGTTGATGGCGCCTGCGTCGCCGGCACCCTCTGCGCCGACGTTTCGGAGTGCCCCGCCTGCGAGGGCGACCTTGCCGCCCGCTGCACCGACGGCGTCTGCGGCTGCGAAGTCGCCTGCCCGGATGGCTGCGGCGACGGCACCTACTGCTGCAACGCCACCGGCGCCTGCCTCGACCTGCCGGCGGCCTGTGACGGGACGGAGTGCCAGCCTGGCTACGACCCCACCCCGGTTGCCGATGGTTCTGGCAACAGCGACACCTGCGAGGCCACCGTCGGTGAGTGCAACTGTGTCGTGAAGCCCGCGCTGCCGATTGGCAACTTCGGCACCTGGAGCGACTCGGGCGTATCGCCCGACGGCAGCCAGTTTGTCGTCGCCACCTTCAACGCCACCTACGGCGACCTTATGGTCGGCGTGGTCGGCGCAGGTGATGAGATCGCCTGGGAGTTCGTCGACGGAGTGCCGAGCGACGCAGCCGTCACCGGCGACCCCAACGGCCCCCGCGGCGGTATCGCGGCCACCGGCGCCATCGTCGGGCGCTACGCCTCCGTCGAGGTTGCCAACGACGGCGTCATCCACGTCTCCTACTTCGCCCAGACCGGTGACTCGCTCCGCTCGCTCCTCTACGCACGCGGCGTTCCCTCCACGAAGGGCCACGACTGGACCCGCATCGTCGTCGACCCCAACAACGGCGCCGGCCTCTACACCGACCTCGTCCTCGACGCCGCTGGCAACCCCGGCATCGCCTACCTGGCCCCCACCATCAGCGACACCGCCGCGGTTCCGGCCGTCTACGCATCGGAGCTCCGCTTCGCGGTTGCCGCGACCAACGCGCCCGCGACCGCAGCTGACTTCACCATCCATGCGCTCGACCGGTCGACCAACAACCTCTCCTGCGGCGGCTCCTGCGCCACCGCCGAGGCCTGCCGCATCGACACCAACCTCTGCACCGTGGCGGCGCCCGATGCGGACTGCACCGCCGGTTGCACCGGCACGCAGAAGTGCTTCACCACCGATGCAGGCCCCACCTGCGCCGAGGTGGCCACCTTCTCGAAGTTCACCCTCTTCGCCTTCGGTGCAGGTCTCTTCGCAGATGCCGAGTACTTCTCCTCGGGTGAGCTCGGCGTCGCCTACTACGACTCCATCCACGGCAACCTGAAGTATGTCCGCGTCCCCACCGACACCTACACGGGAACCCCCGTCATCGTCGCCGGCGAGACCTCCGATGGCTCCGGCGCGGCTGTCGATACCGGCGACGTTGGCCGCTTCCCCGACCTCTACATCGGTGCGAGCGACGAGACCTTTGTCTCCTACTACGACGCCACCCGCAACGACCTGCGCCTCGCGAACATCTCGGCCAGCACCGACGAGCTCCTCGACGACGGTCTGCGCGACTTCGCGGGCGAGTCGCAGTCCTCCCGCGTCGGCCTCGACTCCTCGCTCCTCTTCCTCGGTACGCAGCTCTCCGTCGTCTACCAGGACGCCACCGAGCACACGATCGTGGAGAAGATTCGCGGCGACAGCGGCTGGTCGGCTCCTGCGACGGTCATCGGCGGAAACCGCGGTGCCTCCTACAACGGCGCCTACGGCTTCTACCTCGGTCAGGCCGTCCCCACCTCGGGTCGCGCCCTCGTGAGCTACAAGATCAACGCCCAGGTCAACCCGGTCGTTCGCACCCTCGCCATCGTCCGCCGCTAGCCGCGGCGCTTCGGCGCAACGCCATCGTGGCCGCCCTCGGGCGGCTTCGGTCGTTTTGGGGGCAGCATCGCGCTGCCCATCCGGTTGCGCAGAGCCCTAGGCGACGCGGCCTAGCGGGGAGGCGGTCGCGTTGGGCACTACCTCGCGCTGCCCATCCGGTTGCGCAGAGCCCGAAGCGACGCGGGCACAACGTTCGAACAGTTCGGGGGCAGGGCGCTGTTCAGCGCGGAACCACCCCAGGGTCAGAACCCCGTCGACACGCTCACGCCTGCGCCGCCCGCGCCCAGCCACGGCACCAGCACCAGGCCGTCGTCGATGGCCTGCGCGGGGGCGCTGCCACCCTGCCTGCCCCAGAAGTAGCCAGCGCCAGCCGTCAGCGCGCCGAGCACCAGGAAGGTGTCGGCCACCGCGGCGCTGGTCAGTGCGGTAGACCGCGCGTCGGCGCGCCCCACGGAGCTCCGGTTGTTGCTGTAGTCCGACTGCGCTGCCACCGCGACGACGCCCGCCAGCAGCCCAACGCCACCCAGCCCCGCGCCAGTCCAGAGCAGCCGCTCCGGCCAGACGCTCGGGACCATCGCTGCCAGCTCCTCTTCGGAGAAGATGCGCGCCGACCGGTGCATCACGCGTATTGGTTCTCCGCTGACCACCTCGATGGTGGTCGCAAAGGGCTCCCACCCTTTCGCGGTCACCTCGAGTTCGTAGGTCCCGGGCGGGATGCGGCTGCCCTCGATGGGGGTGTAGCCGTAGAGGTCGCCGTCGAGCCGCACCGCCATGCCCCGCTCGGGAGCGTCGATGGTCAGCGTGCCGGGCGCCGTCGCCACAAACTCCGCGCGCGTCCCGCGCCGCTCAAGCGTGACACGGAACGGCACGGCCTCGCGGCCCGTCAGCTTGACCTGCTCCTGCACCGGCTGGAAGCCGTCGAGCGCGATCCGAACCGCGTGCTCGCCCGCATCCACCCGTTCCAGCGTCAGGGGGGTCATGCCGCGCACCTTGCCGTCCATCGAGACCTCGGCGCCGGCGGGCTCGCTCGCAACGATGATGCTGCCCCGAACCCGGTAGTCCCGCTGCGTCACCGTCGCAGGGTCGTAGCCCTGCGAAACCAGGTCGCCCTCCACGCGGCCAATCCGCTTCTCGCAGGCAGCCTGAATCTGCCGCGGAGGCTTCTGCGTGAGCAGCTCGCGATAGCGTCGAAGCGCGTCGGGGAGCCGGCCACCCTCCTCGTGGGCACGCGCCAGATTGAAGGCGAGCGTCGGGTCGGGGTCGAGCTTGTAGGCGGCCTCGAAGAGGCGCGCGGCGGCTGCAAACCTGCGCTCGCTGAAGGCCTTGGTCGCCTCGCCCACCAGCGCGGCCGGGTCGGGGGCGGCCTCTTCCTCGGCCCGGTTTAGGTCGGGCAGCTCCTCGGCCGCGACGAGCGCCGGCAGGAGCGCGACGCCAAGCTGGGTCGCGATGGAGCAGAGGGAGAGCAGGCGGAGAGTCGAGCGCATGGGGCCACCGGAGCGGAGCGAACCGCTGCATGCTACGCCGCTTCGCGCGGGGAGGGAAGCGGATGCTGCAGCACCCCTGCTCGGCCTCCCGAAGTTTGCCACCGCCGCCGCGCCACCCTACGCCCAAGCGGGTCCCTTTGACTGTTTTCTCGGAGTTGTCATGCGTTGGAGCGCGCCTATCGCCATTGCCCTCACCACCTTGCCCTGCGCTGTCGCGACGGCAGGCGAAAAGGTGCCCGATGCCCTCCTCGCCGGCGTCTCCTTCGGTATCAATGGCAGCTCGCTCACCCGCGACCAGGGCGGCCTGGAGATTGAGTCCGACGCCAACGATACCACCGGCATTGCCTACGGCTTCAAGGTCGGCATCCGCCTCCGACGCGACCTCGACATCTACCTTGTTCACGACGCAGCCCTCGTGAACCGCGGCGACAACTACGGCGTCAGCATCCTCGGCGTGGGCGCCACCTACGATACCCGTCGCGGCGGCCTCTTCCCCAAGGCCATCGTAGCGCTGGGCAAGGGCTACCAGGCCAACAACTCCCGCGACGATGCCAAGACGCCGGAGGGTTGGGCCCTCCTCATCGGAGGCGAGTGGCCGCTCCACCGCGACCTCGCCCTCGATGCCTTCTACAAGCGGGTCGAGGTCGACCTCTTTGCTGGCGAAACGCGCATCGAGACGCTCAAGTACGACATCCTCCAGGTCATGCTCACCTACGAGCTCCTCTAGCGCGCCGGAGCCAAGCCGCTTGCAACGCCCCGCCGGCTGCGGCACACTGGCCGCTCTCCGTCTCCTTCGGCACGACCATGCGGCTCCACTCCCTCGCCCTCCTTCTGCTCCCCCTCGCGCTGACGGGCTGTAGCCTGCTCCTCGATGTCGAGCCCGACTGCGACGCAGCGCGCGACTGCAACGGCTATCTCTGCAACGCGGAGCAGACCGGCTGTCTCAACACCTGCGCCGCAGAGAACGAATGCACCGCGGGCTACGCCTGCGACGAACCCACGCAGAGCTGCCGCCAGATCGCCGACCTCGAAGCGGAGCCCATCGCGCTCTCCGCCGTGCCGACCTGGGGCGAAGAGTTCGCCCTTGGTACTGCCGGTTCGCTTCTCTCCACCGAATTCGGCCTCGTCGTCGGCGGCAGCGAAGGCCTCGGACTCGCCCGCTTCTCCGCCGCCGGCGCGCTGCTCGCCTCCTCGCCGGAGCCTGCCCCCTTCGGCCTCGATCGCCTCGCGCCCATGAGCGTGCAGCGCGCCCGCTTCCTGCCTGCCGTGGGCCGAGCGCTCCCGTCGACCGTCGCGGGTCTCTCCGACGCAGCGCTCCTCTTTGGCTGGACCGAGCCAAGCGCCGACCGCAACCGCCTCTTCGTCGCCCGCCGTGCCGTCGGTGAGAGCCAGGCCACCTCAACCCCGCAGCTCCTCCGCGACGCCAGCAGCCAGGCCTCGCTCTCGCAGCTCAGCTTTGCGGCCGGCCCCGACCTCGTCATGGCCCTCTGGAGAGAGCAGTCCGGCGTCTCATCCGAGCTCCGCGCCATGCCGCTCGCTGCCGATACGCTAACCCCCGTCCTCAGCGCCGCCTCCCGCCTCACAGGCTCGAATGAGGTGGCCGCCAACCCTGTTTCGCTTCGGCTCGGCGAGCGCTGGGGCGCCATCTACCTCTCCAGCGAGGTCGGCGTTCGCACGGTCCGCGTCATCGCGCTCGAGTCCGACGCATCGCAGCTTGGCGAGCTCGACCTCACCACACCCGTGCCGAACGCGGTCGAACTCGGCGACCTCGTCGCCACCGAGACCCTCTCCGGCGCAGCGGCCGCCTACACCCAGCTCGACGGCGGACAGAAGCGCCTCCGCGGCCTCCTCCTCCCCTCCACCTCCGTCGCCGCGCTGGGCGACCCTGCCCAGACCGC
Source organism: uncultured delta proteobacterium (assembly GCA_903912275.1). Taxonomy (GTDB): domain Bacteria; phylum Myxococcota_A; class Bradymonadia; order REDH01; family REDH01; genus CAIWGR01. The sequence goes on along the minus strand of CAIWGR010000076.1, from coordinate 760 downwards.
CACCAGCGGCCCCACCTTCGATGTCAGCGAGGGTACCGCCAGTATCTCCAAGCCCGCCATCGCATCGGTCGACGGCGAGGTCGCCGTTGCCTGGCTCAGCATCGGCGAAGACCGGGCGCGGTCGCTCATGCTTCGCCGCTTCGACAGCGCGGGCGTTGCCCTCTCGCCGGCAGGCGTGGTTGTCGCCGACGCCGGCGGCACCGTCATCGACCTCAAGCTGGCCGCGACCGCCAACGGGTACGCGCTCCTCTGGTTCACCCGCGACAACGGCGTGACCAAGGGCTTCTGGCTCTCGCTCGGTCGCTAGGGGGCGGGCGCTTCGGTCTGCACCGGCTCCACGATGGGCTGCGCATAGAGCACCGAGAGCCGCATCGAGCCGAGCGTGTTGGGGACGAGCACCAGCGCCTGGTCGCCAGAGAGCGGGAGCTGGGTGAGGTCCTGCGGCTGGCCGTTCACGAGGAGCTCCCGGATGGGCTGGCCGCGGTAGCGCGCCGGCACCGCCACGGCGGGCAGAGGCGCAGCAGCCTCCGCCGCCGGCGCATTGGCCTGCGGTGAGGCCTGCGCAGGTTCGGTCGGCGCCTGCACCTCGACCACCAGCCGTCCCTGGTCGCGCGCAAAGGTCGAGTGAAGCTGCACGCGGCTCCGCCGTTGCGCGAAGGCGAGCCACTCCGTCGGTGTGGTCACCCACATCTCCAGCTCACCGGCGAGCTTCTTGGCGTCGCGCCAGCCGGCGAGGGCATCGAAGCTGGGCCGGTTGACC
>CAIWGR010000075.1 GCA_903912275.1 uncultured delta proteobacterium | reverse complement strand
GTTCGTCGGTTGGCAGCAGAAAGCGCGGCTGGATCTGGGCGCGGCGCCGCGGCGGTTGGCGGATCTTTGTGGGCCGGCGGCTAAGGCGTCGTGGCCTCATCGTGCTGTCTCTTCAGGGTTGTGGGGGCAGAGCGCCTGCGGATCGGCTTCGGCGCGGCGGGCGCGATGGTGCTTGCTGGTTCGCAGTAGGTGGCGCGGCGCTGGAGCCCTCGGATGAGCTCGGTGAGCGAGGTACGGTCGACGGAGTGGGCAGTGAAGCCCGGGGCCCAGAAGAAGGTGCGCGTGTGCGCGCACTGTTCACTGAGCCAGCGCTCGGTGCCCCGCTTGATGCAGAAGACGAGGTGTGCGGTACTCATGGCGAGCGGGAGCGGTGCAACGATGTTGAGTTCTTTGCTACTCGCGCCGATCGCGACGGGCGATGCGTCGAGGTTGTCGAGCAGCGCTCGGACGTAGGCTGCGAGTTCGGGCCCGATGTCGCTTGCGGGCAGGCTGCTGCCTGCAACGGGCTCAAGAGAGAGGTGGAGGAGGATGTGATTGTGGGCTGGCATGGCTGACTCCATCGAGAGGGGATGGAGTATTATCGTCGGCAGACGGCGATTGTTGCGGGCCGCATTGCGATATGGCGTGTCAGCGGTCTGGGGCAGGGTTCGTGGTGATCCGGATGGCGAAGTTGGTGCCGTCGCTGAGCCAGTCGGCGGTGGAAAATGGAAGGGATGGGAGGGTGCCTGCTTCGAAGAGCTTGAGTTCGAGGCCGAGCGGGGGCCTGACGCGCTGGATGGTTCCGGTCCAGGAGATGGCGTGGGATGGGGCGTGGGGTTGTGCAGCGGGGAGGATCTTGGCGGTGAGCGCGTCGAGCGTGGGGGAGAGTTGGACTGGGACCTCGCGCTGGTCATCGAGGTTGGTGAGTGTGGCGGGGATGGGGAGTTCCGGCAGGAGGAGCCCGCCGCCTGCGTGGGCCGGCATGGGGACCGTGAGGAGAAAACGGTCTCCGGGTAGCCATGGGAGGTGGTGGTGGTAGCGCTCTGATTCGTGCTCGGCGACGGCGATGGCGCCAGCGGGCCCTCTTGCGGTTGCGGCTGCGACTGCGGCGGGGAGTTCATCGACGAGGGGCTGGCTTGCCTCGTGGCTCGGCGGGAGAATCGCGATGGCGAGCTTGAGTTGGTTTTCGAACTTGTGGGCGTAGGGAAGCAGGTGGCGGACGTCGTCGTGGTTCCGGACGAGACCCGCGACGGCGATCGCGACGGGGGCCTGGTCGACGGCCGGATAGGCGAGGAACTGGAAGTTGGCGGGGAGTATGGGTGCGCTAGGCGAGGTGGTCACCTCGTCGGGCTGTTCGTCGAAGGCCGCGAGGTATAGCGCGCGCGCCCAACGACGGGCTGAGGTCGTGGCGTGAGATGCTGCGCTGAGATCATTCGAGGTCATGTTGTCTCCGCCTGTGGCTTGACAGGAGAAATTGTGGGGCGTTAGGGGCCGACAATCCGGAGGTTACCTCGGTGGAAGGCGGGTCGCAAAAGCAGAGCGATTTGGTGGCCCAGCATGGGTGGCTGGTCAGTCATATTGCGCACCGTCTGAAGACAACGCTTCGTTTGCGGTTCGCGCTGGAGGAGTTGGAGCAGATGGGCATGCTTGGGCTGCTGGAGGCAGCACGGCGGTTCGATGCAGCTTCGCCTACGTCTTTCGGC
>CAIWGR010000074.1 GCA_903912275.1 uncultured delta proteobacterium | reverse complement strand
GGCCTGCATCGCCGACCAACCACAGCCCGGAACGCGGTGCGAGACGGCCTGCGAAGAGGGCACCTACAGCTGTTCCGCCGATGGTACGACCGCGGTCTGCAGCGCGGCCCCGGCCAACGCCTGTGGCGGCTGCTCCGCGCTCACCGAGACGCTCGGCGCGGCCTGCGGTTGCAGCGACGGCAGCTGGATCTGCTCCGCGGGGGGCCTCACCTGCTCGGACCCGACCGCCAATGCCTGTGGCGGTTGCGGCAGCCTCGCGCAGCAGCCGGGCCAGAGCTGCGGCCTCTGCGGAACCGTGACCTGCAGCGGAGACGATGCTTCTGTCTTCTGTGACGACCATCCGCTCAACGCCTGCGGTGGCTGCGGCACGCTCGGCGGCACCGTCGGTGCCTCGTGCGGCTGTGGCGGCGAGCTCGCCTGCGACGGGCAGAATGCGCTCGCTTGCGTCGGCACGGGGAGCAACAGCTGCGGCGGCTGCACGACGCTTCCGCTCGAGCCGGGCGGCGGCTGTGGCGCCTGCGGCAGCTTTGTCTGTCAGACCTCCGATTCGGTGGTCTGCGGCGATCCCGGCCGCAACAGTTGCGGCGGCTGCGGGACGCTCGATGCCGAGCCGGGTGGCGCCTGCGGCGCATGCGGCGCATGGGTCTGCGACGGGGCAGAGGCCGTAGCTTGCGACGACCCCGGCGCGAACGGTTGCGGCGGTTGCGCGCTGCTCCCCGACGACCCCTTCGCCAGCTGTGGTGTTTGCGGCGTGAACCTCTGCAACGGCACAAACGATGTAGACTGCGTAGACAGTGGTCTCAACGCCTGCGGCGGCTGCACACCGCTTGCCGCGACGCCCGGCTCGGCTTGTGGCAGCGGCTGCTCCGCCTGGGCCTGCGCTCCCGATGGAGAGCAGCTCCTCTGCGAGCCCAGCATCACGAATGCATGTGGCGGCTGCAGCCTGCTCGCCGATGCGCCCGGCGATGCATGCGGTGTCTGCGGCACCTACATCTGCGCGCCGGACGGTGCGCTGGTCTGCGACGACGCGGGCGCCAACGCCTGTGGAGGCTGCGGCCGGCTCGCAGCTGCGCCCGGCGACGCCTGCGCCGAGGAGGCCTGCGGCACCTACGCCTGCTCGCCCGATGGTGCCGGCCTCGTCTGCAACCCCGGCACCGTGAACAGCTGCGGCGGTTGCAGCGCCCTCTCTCACAAGTCCGGCGACGCCTGCGGCTGCACCGGCAGCTACTTCTGCACCTCGTCTGAGAGCCTCGTCTGCTCCGACGCCCGAACCAACGCCTGCGGCGGCTGCGGCGCGCTGCCCTCCACGCTCGGCCAGGCCTGTGGCAGCTGTGGCACGGTGGTCTGCGATGGCGACAGCGGCGTACGCTGCAGCGATCCGGGGCGCAACAGCTGCGGCGGCTGTAGCGCGCTCCCCGGGCTGCCCGGCGATGACTGCGGCGCCTGCGGAAGGTTCGTCTGCGACGGCGCGGAAGGCCTCCGCTGCGACGACTTCGCTGACAATGAATGCGGTGGTTGTGGCCAGCTTCCCGGCCTGCCCGGCGACAACTGCGGCTCCTGCGGGACCTGGGCCTGCAACGGTGCCGGCGACGGCATGTTCTGCGCCGGTGAGGTCACCAACGCCTGCGGAGGCTGCGGTCCGCTCCCCGTCACGCTCGGCGGCAGCTGTGGTAGCTGCGCCGGCAATGTCTGGGAGTGCCGGACGCTCACGGTCGCCGGCGAGCGCCCGGGCGTGGAGTGCGGTGGCGTGAGCCTGAACGACTGCGGCGGCTGCGAGGCCATCGCGCCGGGCGAGCGGCCCGGAACACCCTGCGGCGCCTGCGGCACCTACACCTGCGCCGGCACCTCAGCCACCGTCTGCTCCGACCCTGGCCTCAACGAGTGCGGCGGCTGCAACCGGCCCGGCTTCGCGCTGGGCGAGAGCTGCTCGGCCTGTGGCGAGGCAGGTGCCGGCGTCTGCGACGGAACCTTCCTCACATGCTCCTCGCCGAGCCTCAACCTCTGCGGCGGTTGCTCACCGCTCGCGCTTCGGCCAGGCGACAGTTGCGGGAGCTGCGGAACAGTCGCATGCTTCGGTACCGAGAGCGCCGTCTGCATGGATCCGTGTGGCCCATGAGAACCTCGCTCCGCCCGCCTTCCACGTTGAGGTCTGCCATGACCGCTGCATCAACGAAGCGTTCCTTCACCGGTCTGATGCTGGCTGGTTGGCTGTTGGGCGTTGTGGGCTGCAACGAGCCGGAACAGCTCGCTGCAGAGGCTGAGCGGCCGGTCGTCGCTGCCGCCGCGATACCGGTGCGGACAACCGTCGTCACACCTGCCGTATCGTTCACCGTGACGGCCCCCGCGGCGCCCGTTGTCCACCGGCCGGAGCTCGGCGTCCGCGAAGGCCGCGACGGGCAGCACAACCCGACCGAGGCGCTGACCGGTATCGATGGCGGCTACCACGTCTCCTTCCAGCTCCCCGCGTCGACGGCGCGCGGCATCGCAGGCGAGGCGCCGCTCCCCTTTCCCTCTGCCGCGTGGGGTGGTCTGTCGGAGGGCGCCGTCGTGCTGCCCGACGGTGTGGAGCGGCGGGGCAACGAGCCCATGCGCGAGCAGCTCTCCAACGACCTCGCACTGCTCCAGCAGGAGCGGGTAGGCGAGAAGTTGTGGCTCCATCCCGACCTCGGTCGCCGCGCAGAGAGCGACCCTGCGGGCTCCTTCGAGGACCTCTCACAGCGCACCGCGACCGGTCGCACGCTGGTACGCGCCGATGGGCGCGAGCAGCGGATCGAGTTTCCTGCCGCCGTCTTCGCGCTGTCGGAGGGCCAGTGGGTCAATCCATGGCCGGTGGTGGAGGCGCGCGGCGACCGGTTTGTGCTCCGCAACGACACCGGCGACACGGTTGCGCTTCCGGAGCGCATCGCAGCAGGCATCGAACTTCCGCGACGGGGCGGCGGCACGCGGACGCTGCTCGGCGGTGCCCGCGCCGTTGTTCGCAGCAAGGCCGGCCTTGCCGAGCTGTCTGCACCCGAGTCGGCCCGATTGCTCCACGGTCGCGCCGTCGCCTACGGACTGCCAGGCGATCCCTTCAGCTACTACCTCGAGCCCGGCGACAGCGGCCTCTACCTTGGCGTGCGGCTCGAGAAGTCGCTTCTCGGACGGCTCCCCGCAGAGGCCGAGAGCGTTGCCTTCGAGCAGACGATCCGGCTCGCCGCGGACGAACGCCTCGAGGTTGGCGGAGAGCAGGTTGTGCGCCGCTTTGAGGGCTGTGAACCGATCTCGGTTGTGGGCGGAGAGGGCAAGACGCGGCTCCGGTTCGACCGGCTCTTTCTCTGGGACAAGACGGCGACTGCAACCGGCTGGGGCAACTTCGATTGCGGTCGGGATGGCTGGTACGACGCGACGGTGAGCGGCGATGAGGTCACGCTCTCCATGGTGGTCTCGTCCGACTGGCTCCGCGCAGGCGAGCGGCGCTTCCCGGTGGTCATCGACCCGTGGACAAGCGGCTCCGATTTCCCCTGGGATCTCGCTGTCTACAGTTTCGAGGCCGCCGACAACCTCTTCGGTACCCTCGTCTCCACGACCGCGACCAAGACGCTCGGCGTGGCCCGATACGGCCAGTTCGACCTGGTCCGCTCCTTTCACGCCTGGCCCTTCGTCAACATCCCGGCGTCGAACTATGTTTTCCAGATGCTCCGCTGGGTGAACCCCTACCACAGCTTCAACTATGCGGCCGGGGCCGTGCCGAGCATCTCGAAGGGCGTCATCGACAACTACCCGACGATGAACCTCGTGCGGCCCGATGCGCTCACCGCGACCGCCGCGACGCTCTATGGCAGCTACACGAGCGACAACTATGTCTCGTTTCAGCTCGACAAGCGCCCCTTCACCGTCGCCAGCGGCGCCTGGGGCACGGCCTGCACCGGGGCCGGATGCGCGGGCTTCACGGCTTCCGAGACGGAGCCGAACGACAGCTACGACACTGCCAGCGGCGCACTCCGGATCAGCAATCCATCCGGCAGCACCGCGGTGAAGCTGGTGGGCGCGGTCACCTCCGAGAATGCCGACAAGTGGGCCATCACGACCACCAACGATCCCCGCTTTGTCATTACCGTCACCAACCCCGGCGGCGCCGGTTGCCCCGCCTTCGACATGGTCCTCACGCTCGAAGGCAACGGCCGCGTCTATCGCACCGAAGAGAACAACGGAGCCACCTGCCCGAGCATCGACACCTGCCCTTCGGGCGGCCCCTGCTTCCTCATCCCGGCTGGCGGTTGGAACGTGGGGCTGCGTGGTTACGCGCCGCACGATGTGGGCGACTACCAGATCAATGTGACGGTCACGAAGTCCTCCATCCCCTTCTCGGGGCTGGTCCCCAATCGGCGCATGGGCCTCATCTCGACCGTCGCGCTCGACCCGCGCACGCAGACCACGAATGCGGCAAACAACCTCGCCGAGGTCTGGGACAACGACCGTGCGACCACCCCGGTGGGCTTCGCCAACGGTTGGGAGGGGAGCCTCGCTGCCTCGGGCTGGACAGGCTCGCAGTGCACGGTTGGATACGACTGGGATCCGACCAGCGCCAACCCCGCATCGACGAGCAGCATCTGCGCCACCTTCGCCAGCCGCCCCTCGATCGAATACACCTACGTGGGCCCGGTCATCGGCGCTCCGACCGACTTCAAGATGGTGTCGCGCACCACCTCCGGCATCCGATGGGACTGGCGTCCGCTCGCCCGCGCCACCTACTATTTCCTGCTCGATGAGACCGGGACGCGCGTGCCGCCGCTCTCGAACCTCACGCGCTACTCCACGGCGACCGGCTCGCCGCGCTACTACGTCGATGAGCCCGGCCTGACCGAGAACCAGTGCGCCCGTCGCGGCGTCATGGGGGTCAACGAGATCTCCCGCGGAACCTCTTCGGCGATCGCCTCCGCCGCCACGCTGCTCTCCGACCCGACTGCGCCCACGGCCGCGGGCACGGCCGACGGGAGCTGGTCGGTGTCGACCGGCATCAACACCTTCAGCGTCAATCTTCGGACCGCGATTCCGGGCTTCGGCGATGCGGCAGGCAGCTGCGCCTTTGCCGACAACCGGACCGCCGTCTGGGTGGAGTACAAGGAGTGCTCCGCCGCCTCCTACACCCTGAACTCCGGTTGGATCTCCGCCACCCCCTTCACAACGCCGGCGCTGGCCTCGGGCTGTTGGGATGTGCGCATGAAGGCGCGTAACCGTGACGGCGTGGAGACAGGCTTTGGCCTCGTCGCGCCGCCGCGGATTCAGCTCCCGCTCCCGCCCGTCCCGACCACCATCGCAGCGACCACGCTCTCCTCCAGCTCGGTGCAATTCAACTGGACGGCGGTGACCGACGCGACGGCCTACAGCTTCGGTGCGCAGGGCGCCGCGCGGGCCTCGGTCGGCAATGTGCTTACCTCCACGGTGTCGTCGCTCTCCAACAACCAATGCGTTCAGGGTTCTGTGACTGCCGACAACGCCTTCGGCAGTTCGAGCGCAGCCTCGGCCTTCGGGGCATCGGCCAACAAGACGCCGCTGGTCACCGACTTCACCGCCAACGTTTCGGGTGCGCTGAACATCGTCTTCACGCCTGCGCTTGTGCCGGGGCTCGGCGAGGCGGCAACCTGTGGCGCCACTGCGAACCTGACGGCCGTCACGGTCACCGCGCGCGCCGCGGGCAGCGGCAGTTTCATTGCGGCCTCGAGCAGTTCCGGCGGCAACAGCTTCACCTGGTCGACCCTCACCGGCACCTGCTCCGACTACAAGGTGACCTACACCAACCGGCTCGGACTCGCGGGGAGCACGGTC
>CAIWGR010000073.1 GCA_903912275.1 uncultured delta proteobacterium | reverse complement strand
GAGGGCGTTGAAGCGCTTCTCGCAGCGGCCGCAGCCTACCTGCCGCCCGAGACCATCGAGGCGCTCCGCAAGCAGCGCGATCCGTCTGCCATCCTCGCAGCGGCGATGGCAGGAGCGAGACGGTAGGTCGCCTTCGCGAGGTCAAGGCCGTTCATCTCGATGCATGGGTCCACCGTGCCGGCTGGGTGACTCGAAGGTCGTGAATGGCAGACTCCACCCGCGCAGCATCAGCGACGGTCGCGTCATCACCCTCCCATCTCACCCCCTCGCCCAAGGAACGAAGGTCCCCCACGACGGGTCACAGACCAAGTCTCAGCGTCCCAACCCGCCGATTGCCCGCTCGACTCCCACCAGAACCTCCACACCATCGACGCCGAGGCGCGGGCCGCCAAGGCAAAGCACGACGCCTTCCTCGCCGCACGCGGCCTGCCGGAACTGCCATAGGCGGGTGACGGGGCTCGACTGCTTGACCCTGCGGCTTCCAATCGCCTACCGCCGCCACATCGACCCTACCTCGCAGATTGGTTGCATCGCAGGGGAAGACGGGAACAGGGGAAGCGCTCTGTCCTCGGGTCTGGCCGAAACCGTTGAAGTCAGGGAGTCCAAGTGAGTAAATCGTTCGATAGATTTCTCCCGATCGCCGACCTTGCTCTGGCGCCCCTGGTTTATCCAGCGGCGTGGCTGCTCAAGAAGGTGCGCCACGTCGGCGTCCATCGGCTGCCCCGTTGCAAGGAGGCGTTGCTCGACGTCGGCGTCTTTCCGATCCGCGACCACTACTATGAGCCGAGATTCGACTACCGCGACGCGGCCAGGGCGGCTTTCGGCGACCGCGACTTGCCGGGAATCGATTGGAATCTGACCGGACAACTCGCGTTCCTCTCTCAACTGACTTTTGCCGACGAACTGCTCGATGTTCCCACCGCGAAGCAGTCCGAGTTGGGATTCCACCTGAACAATGGCTCGTTTGAATCGGGCGATGCGGAATACTGGTATCAGGTCATTCGACACCTCAAACCGCGAAGGATTTTCGAAATCGGGAGCGGGAACTCAACGCTCATGGCGATCCGGGCCATTGAGAAGTTGCGGGCGATCGACCCAAACTACACCTGCAAACACATCTGTGTGGAGCCGTTTGAGATGCCGTGGCTCGAGTCGAGCGGCGTCACGGTCGTGCGGTGCAAGGTGGAGGAGCTCGACGTGAAGTTCTTTTCGGAGCTCTCCGAAAACGACATTCTGTTCATCGACTCGTCGCATGTGATTCGTTCCGGTGGCGATGTTGTCTACGAATTTCTCCACCTCCTCCCGACGCTCAACAAGGGCGTAGTGGTCCACGTTCACGACATATTCTCGCCGCGAGACTACCCGAGAAGCTGGGTCGAGAAAGAGGTCCGGCTATGGAACGAGCAGTATCTCTTGGAAGCCTTCCTTTCAAACAACAGCGCGTGGCGTATCATCGGCGCGCTGAATTTCCTCCACCACAGTCACCCCGCTGAACTCAAATCCGTTGCGCCGTTTGTCACACCCTCAAGGGAACCGGGGTCGTTCTACATGCAGAAGATTGCGTGAGGTCGAGCCAGCACTCCCGGACGGGCACGCACCCATGACTCCGGCGCCAACACCGGCCGAGCCTGAGACAGCGCGTGAGCCCCGGAGGCTTCGCGAACCGCCCGCGTTCCAAAAAACTGCAGCACCCTCCGCAACAGCGGGCCGCAGACGCCGATAACTGACGATCACCCGATGTGAGGTCACATGTCGCGTCCACCTTTGCCCCCGAGCTCCGCCTCCATCTCCGCCGCCGCCTCGACCCGAACGCAACCACCTCGAGTTGGCCGATCTGTTTGCCACCTCCAAGCAGAACATCGGGCAACACCTCAAGAGCATCTTCGCGGAGGGTGAACGGACGGAAGCATCAGTTGTAAAGCAGCACGTTACAACTGCGGCAACTGTCAAGGAATCCTTGACGGTTCAGATTGAACTGGCTCAACAAAACTGGACAGGTGGCCTGAGGCTTCAGCCAGCGCAGGTGGGGGTTCGGGATCGGGTTGGCCCCGTGCCGGCAACCGCTCCGCTTCGCACACGCGAAGACTGCGCCACCGCACATCTGCCACCCGACCTGCTCCGCGATGCCGCCCGGTCGGCGCTCGCCCGGGACCTGGTGTCGCGACGTGACCTCGCCGCCGTAGAGGCCGCGCTCGCGCCCTTCGGGGGGCTCGGGCGGTGAGGAGACAGCACCGCCCGTCTTCCTCCGCTACCGATTCCTCCAACCCCCTCAAACGCAACAAGAAACCGCGCTCCATGGTATTATAGAACAGGTCTCAGCCCGTCCGAGCCGCTATTACCCACACAGTTACCCACGAACTAGGCTCGCTGGAGCCGGTTTCGGCCGGATCCGGCCGGACGTGGAGCAGCGCCAGAACAAAGAAAAACCCGCTGGATACCAGCGGGTTATCGGATGGTTCCGAACTGATTCGGAGAGATCCGGACGGGCCAAAAAAGGCCATTTAGTAACCCGTAGGGTTACCCAACCTCTAGCATCTATGCGGGTCTGCGGGCAGAAGATCGGGCTATTACCCACATGATTACCCACGAGCGCATTTTGGGGGTGAAGAGGGGTGTTGGGGGGCCAAAGGAGGTCGAGGCGCGCTCCCGG
>CAIWGR010000072.1 GCA_903912275.1 uncultured delta proteobacterium | reverse complement strand
GACGCAGGAGCCTCCCGCGCGGAAGCTAACGCGGACATTGCCGTCGCAGCTGGTTGGCAGCGCGGGGCAGTCGAGGCCTGTGGAGCAGCGACCGGCGGTAGAGACGCATGCGCCGGCAGTGCAGATTTCGGTTGCGGTGCAGGTGTCGACGAGCGTGGTTGCGGTGCCTCCAGCGTTGCAGCGGTAGGCGTCGCCGCCGTCGCAGAGCAGCGCGTTGGGAGTGCAGATGCTGGCGGCCTGGCAGACGCCGGCCGCGCAGGTTCCGCCGCCGGTGCAGGCGACGAAATCTTCGGAGAGACCATCGGCGGCGCAGACCGAAAGGGTACGGCTGTCGAAGCAGGAGCTGGTGCCCGGCGCGCAGATCTGGGCCTCGCAGGCGGCTCCCGCAGCGGTTGCCGAGCAGACGGTTCCGGACGGGCAGGGGTTGCGGTCGAAGGCAGAGCCGTCGGCGCGGCAGATGAGGAGGTTGTTGCCTTCGCAGGCCGAGGCGAAGGGGCTGCAGATCTGCGGCACGATGGCGACACAGGCGCCGGCCTGGCAGCGCTGTCCGCCAGGGCAGTCGATGTCGGTGTCGCAGCCGACGATGCAGCTCCCCGATGCGAGGTCGCAGCGCTGGCCAGGCTCGCAGTCGGCGTTCTGGTCGCATACGAAGCGGCAGGCGCCGTCGACGCAACTCTCGGCGGCGGCGCAGTCGGTAGCGGTCACGCAGCCGACGCAGATGCGGGCATCGGGGTCGCAGATGGTGAGGAGCCCCGTGCAGGGGTCGGCAGGGCCGCAGGCCTCGCGACACTGGCCGGCCGAACAGACCTGTCCGCCGCGGCAGTCGAGGTCGACGGTGCAGCCTACGGTGGTGTCTGGTGCGGTGTCGGTTGCGGTGTCTGCAGCGGTATCGCTCGCAGAACTGTCGGTCGTCGTGTCGCCGGCCTCAGCATCCGTTGCGCTGTCGGCCTGGTTCAATCCCGTATCGCTTTCCACCTGGTCGGGCGTGGTGGAGCCAGCGCGTCCGCGCGCGGCTACCTCGGTGCCGCAGGCGGCTGTGAGGGCTGCAAGCGCGACCGAGACGGTGAGAGAGCGGAGAGAGAACGAGCGCATTGCGACACCCTGCGATGGGTTAGATTGGTTCGCCGACAGGTAGTGAGAATGCGCTCCCGCGGCAATCAGATCGCACGGCAGCTGTTTGACACCCCACCTGCGCTGCGGTAGCGCGCGTAGGCGTCTTTGGGCCAAGCTCGGGAGCAGACAGATTGCGCGGAGCCGGCGTGAGCGACCCCCAGAAAACCCAGCAGTTTGGCGCAGAGACGAGCGCGTTGGATGCCATCGGTGAGACAGTGGAATCTCTGGCACAGGTGCCGGCCGATCCGCTCATCGGGACGGTCTTCGACGGCAAGTATGTGGTCGATGCGCTGATCGGCGTCGGAGGCATGGGCAAGGTCTACCGAGGCCGAAACCTCCGCACTGAGCATTCCATTGCCATCAAGACGCTCATGCCGGAGCTGGTCCACGACGACTCCCTCGTGCGCCGGTTTGAGGTCGAGGCAAAGGCGGCCAGCAACCTCTCGCATCCCAACACCATCCGGGTCTACGACCACGGCAACGAGGGCAAGCTCCTCTGGATGGTGATGGAGCTGCTCGATGGGATGTCGCTCGAGCGGGCGCTCAACATCGAGCGGGCCATCGAGCCGCGTCGCCTCATCGGCCTGATGCGTCAGGTCTGCTCGTCGCTCGCTGAGGCGCACGGCAAGGGTCTGGTGCACCGCGACCTCAAGCCCGACAACATCTTCCTCAACCGCGCCGGCGGCGAGGCAGATTTTGTGAAGGTGCTCGACTTCGGCGTCGCCAAACTCAAGGATCCCAAGTTCGGCAGCGAGAAGCTGACGCAGGCCGGCATGATCTTCGGGACGCCGCGCTACATGTCGCCGGAGCAGGCGCGGGCGAAGGAGCTCGACGAGCGGTCCGACATCTACGCGCTTGGCGTGATCATGTTTGAGTGTCTCACCGGCAAGGCGCCCTTCGAAGCCGCTGACCCGATCGGCGTACTGGTCAAGCATTGCAACGAGCCTGTGCCGACCTTTGCCTCGGTGAATCCGTCGCTGGCCATCGACCCTGGCTTTGAGGAGATCGTCCGCCGCTGCCTTGCGAAGAAGCCGGAGCAGCGCCCCGCTACGGTGAAGGTTCTGCGCGCCGAGCTGGATGCGCTCGACGCCCGTCTGGCCTCAGGCCGACCGGCCGTCGACGACAGCGCGACCCGCAGTCTTGACCTCGACACAACGCCCGTCGACACCTTCCGCGACCAGAGCGCCCCCGACACCTTCGACCGACTCGGTATCAACGCGCCGAGCGGTCGCATGCCAGCCAATCCATCCATCGCGATGCACTCCGAGTCGCACCGGGCGGCGCACGCCAAGGCGCCGCTTGCGACCATCGTGATTGGGGCGCTCGGCGTGTTGGCGGCAGGTATCGCCGCGCTCGTCTTCTTCTCCAAAGCGGAAGAGCCCGTCGTCGCCCCCGCCCCCGCCGCAGCGGTTGCGCCTTCGGCCGTCGCGCCGGTGGCTCCGCCCACGCCAGTAGTCGCCGTTGTTCCAGCGGGCTCCGGCTCTGGTTCCGGCTCCGGTTCCGGCTCGGCAGCTGAGGCGGTCCCACCAGCCGCTGCCATCGCAGAGCCTGTGCCAGCGCCTCCTGCTGCGAAGCTTGAGGACAGCAAGACGCCGACCAAGGCGCCTGGGCCGAAGCGGGTCGCGGCTCCGAAGCCGGTAAAGAAGACCACGCCCGGCAAGCCCGGCGAGCCGGTGGACCCCTACGCCGAGTAGCCGCCCTTGAGGTTGCGCTCGAAGAGGATCTGGAGGCCGCGGAGCGTGAGGTCGCGGTCGTAGGCCTCGATCTCGGTGGAGTGAGCCGAGATGATCTCGCCGAGCCCGCCCG
>CAIWGR010000071.1 GCA_903912275.1 uncultured delta proteobacterium | reverse complement strand
CTGGCTGCGGCGCCCTACCGGATGATCGCCTCCGGCATCGGCGACCTCTACTCCAAGCCGGTCAGTAACGCAGACTGGCGCCTCGCGCACCGCCTGCTCGACCAGCCCCACAGCAGCATCGTCATGGAGATCGTCGAGGCCGGCTCTGCGCTCCTCGACGGCGTGGCGGAACGGCTCCCGGCGCGCGACCTCGACGCTGTCGCCAAGCTGGCCGGCGCGCTCATGTTGTCGGGCCTCGCGATGCAGGCGGCAGGCAACAGCGGGCCGGCCTCCGGCGGCGAGCACCTCATTTCGCACTACATCGACATGACCTCGGTTGCCTTCGGGGAGAGCCATGACTTCCACGGCTGCCAGGTCGCCGTCGGCACCATCGTCACCTCGCGCCTTTACGAGTATCTGGCGGCGCAGGACCCCGCCACCTTCGACATCGAAGCCCGTGTCGCAGCGCTCCCAAGCTGGGAAGAAAAGTCTGCCTCCATCGACCGCGACTTCGGACCACTCGCACCTGCCGTCCGGGAGCACGCGCGGAAGATCCATCCCACGCCCGACGCGCTCCGTGCACGACTCACTCGGCTGCTGGACAACTGGGACTCCATCATTGCCGACGTCTCGACAACGCTGCGGCCCTCCGCGGAGCTGGAGGCTGAGCTCGTCTCGGCGCACTGCCCTACCCGCTTCCCCGAGATCGGGGTCGGGCGCGATCGCGCCCGGAGGGCCGTGGTGCTCTCGCGCGACATTCGCGCCCGCTTCACCATCCTTCACCTCGCCGCAGACCTCGGCCTGCTCGAGACCTTCGCCGACCTCGAGATGGTGCGGGCCTTCGGCTAACCGGCGAGCGCTCGTACCAGCGCGGCGCCGCGGGGCGTCTTTCCGAGGACCCGCACCTTGCGGCGCTGCTTCGAAACGACCTCCAGGTGAAGCTCGACGTCGAGCAGCTCGGCCACCGCGCCGATCCGCTCGGGCCACTCGACCAGGGCCGCGTTCGCCGAGGTATCCAGCAGCGAGAGTTGCGGCAGGCGCGCCTCGCTGAGGCGATAGAGATCGGCGTGGAGGAGAGTGCCGCGAAGGTAGTGGTGCTCGATGGCATAGGTTGGGGAGGCTACCTCCTCCGGACCGTCGGAGGGCCAACCAAGGTGCTGCAGCGCCGGAACGAGACAGGCCGTGAGCGTTGTCTTGCCGGCGCCGACCTCGCCGAAGAGGCCGATCCAGAGCGTGTCTTGGCGGGTACCATGGGGCGCTGCCACAGCATCGATGGCAGCTGCCAACCGGGCAGCGAACCTGCCGGTGGCCGCGAGCGAGGCGAGCGAGGCGTCGCAGACCGAAGAAGGGCCCGCGTGGTCCACTAGCGCGTCGCCGACCTGCGCTCCGACTCCGGGCGTCTCACTGGACCACGAAGGGGAAGGCGATGTTCATCGGCAGGTCGTTGAAGGCCGGGAAGCGGATGGAGCGGAAGGTCCGGACCATGCAGATCTCCAACGTCTTGGAGGCGGCGCCAGCGCTCTCAAGCCGAACGTTGAAGACCTTGCCATCGGCCCGCACGGACCAGTTCACTGTCGCACCCTTGAAGCCGGGGTTGTCGCGAAGTTCCGCACCAAAACAGCGCTGCATGCGCGGTAGGTTGGTCCGGAGTGTGGTCTGAATCTCGTCGCTGGTCAGCTTTCGCGGCGGTCCCGCCTCGGCGAGATCCATGGCGGCGAGGTCCTCTTCGGGCTCATCCGCCTGTGGCCCTTCGGGTGCCGAGCCCACCGTTGGGTCGGGCTTGTGGAAGAGTTCCGCGACCAGCGCGCTGTCGGGGGCAAGCGTCTGGTAGGCGACCTTCTTGACCTCGAATTCCTGATCGAGCGTGGTGCGAACCAGCTTGCCATACTCGATGATCCGCGGTGCGGGCCGGAGCTTGAGGTAGGCAGCGAAGCCGCCCGCTGCTGCGAGCAGCAGAAGCACCACGAGGACCGTGCCGGTTCGGGCAGCCCGTCGTCCAAACTCGCTCCGTTGTTCGCCCTTTGCGAGCCGCCCCTTCTCCCGCCTCGGGATGAAGTCGAGGACAAAGTCACCGAAGGCGGGAACATCGATGAGCAGCGCACTCTCTTTCTTGTAGAGGTCGAAGACGCGGGTGTTTTCGTCGATCTCGCCCGCCTCCAGCTGCCGCTCGACCTCCGACTGCGGGTAGGGGCCGTAGTCTCGGCCCCGCTTCTGGACGACCCAGCGCGGCTCATCGAGCTGCTCGTGCTTGCCGGAGCTGCTCTGCTGCGGATGATTTCCGCTCGATGGCGGCGGCGGCACACGCGCCACATTTGATGCGCTCGGCCTTGGCCCAGGTTCCGGAAAGCTGGAGATCACAATCGACGAGTTGCGCCGGAAGGCCGGTGAGTCGCCGCTCTGCGGGCCCTGCGAGGGCAGCGCGTTCAAGCTCTGGAAGACAATCCCGAGCGCATAGGAGAATTCGTCCGCGCTGGCGATGCGGGAGCTCGGGTCGTGCGCAAGGCAGGTCTCGAGCAGCGCACGCATCTCCGGCGTGAAGCGGCTGCTGATCTCCTCGAGCAGCGGCAGCATCTGGTCGTGCGTTGGATGGGTTCCAGCCGCCAGCGCAATCGTCAGCACGCCGAGCGCGTAGAGGTCGGAGGCGCGCGAGCTATCCTCGCCCACCTCCCACAGTTCGGGCGCCATGTAGGCGCTCTGTGCAAACATCTCTTCGCGGTAGGCCGAGGCGAAGAGCAGTCGCGCGAACCCCACATTGACCACCTTGATGCGACCATCCGGCTGCACGAAGATATTCTCGCTCGTCAGCGCACCGTGCGGACCGATGCGATGAAGGATCGAGAGGGCCGAGCTGACGCTTGAGAGCAGGTTGAAGATCGAGCGGAAGGAGAAGGCCGCGCCACGCGCGATGCGAACATCAAGCGCTGAACGCAGGGTCTGCCCTTCGACATACTCGACCACAAGAACGGTCCGACCGCCGGCGTGAGAGGTGCCGAAGAATCGCTGCAGGTTGGGATGCATGACGCCGCAGAGGTCATCGAGCTCTTTGGCAAAGCGAGGAACAACCCGGTCGACCTCCGGAGAGAGTACCTTCGCTACAACCGCGCCGAAGCGTGGGTGTTCTCCACGATAACTCTCCCCTCCGTGCGACTGGCCGAGGAACTCGGTGAGCCTCGTCCCGTCATCGAGGACGGTGCCGAGTGGGAGCGATGGCTGGTGTTGTTCTGATGCCATCTACGACCCTCCCGAGCGCGAGAGGGAGAGGTCGGCAACCCACTTGCCAGCTTCGCGATGCCAACGTGTCTGGACGGTGCGACCGTCGAGGAGGGTGGCCTCAAGCGTTACCTCCTCCTTTGACTCCTTCACACGCCTGACCGTCGCGATGGAGCGGGGCTCCGGAACGCCTGCTGAGGCGAGCACCGCACGGCGCGCCGCAAAGGGTTCGAGCTCGGGGCCGAGCGCGGCAGCCGCAGCATCGAGCTGCTTGTTCGACGCGGCGGAGAGGTAGCTTGTCACGCCGGGGTCGCTTTCGATCAGTGCGTGGAACAGGTCCCGTTCCGCGCTTTCGGGCGAGCCAGCCGCGTTGGGGTCTCCGCCAAGGCAGCCTGTGAGCAGCGCAGACAGCAGCGGCAACCATGCCACCGAAGCGCGCAATTGGCTCGTGTAAGCCTTTGCCTTGTGAGAGAGGATCGAATACATTTCGGACTTCCTACGAGAGCGAGACGGAAACCGTCAAGATGAAGCACCTCTTCCGCCTACTACCCTGTGTGCTGCCTCTGCTCTTGGCGGCCTGCGAGCAGCAGGCGCCAGCCGACTCTCCTGAGGGTGGGCTCAACAGCTTTGCCGCAGCGCTGTTTGCGCAGGACTCTGCCGGAGTCTGGCGTACGCTCTCACCGGAGACGCAGCAACTCTTTGCCGCTTCCTACGCGTCGCTGGTCAAGACCAAGACACTCATCGCTCGGCTGCCCGCTGCAGATCAGGCGGTGGCGACCAGCAAGACCGGCGTCGCCATCCTGGAGCGGGTCTCGTCGCCCGAGCAGCTCTTCGGCGAACTGCTCTACAAGGAGAACATCCCCTCCGAGGCGGCCTTCGTGGATGGCATCAAGGTTGTGGACGCCGTGCAGACCGATGGCAACCACGCCACATTGGTGACCACCTCTCATCAGGTCTATCAGATGGTCCGCGCCGTGGATGGCAGCTGGCGCGTCGGCTCTCCCGTACACGAGGCGCTGACGAAGGCGCTCGCGCAGGTCGAGGCCAACCGCTCCAATGTGGAGGCAGCGGTCGAGGCCTTCGGCAGCAGCAACCGCGGCACCGACGCCCTGCTCGACCTCGTCAAACGCGGTGGCTCCGCAGCAGGGTCGGGCGAGGCCGCCGGCTCGGGTGCAGCCCGCTAGCGTGGCTTGGGCGGCGCGCTTCGATGGAGCTCGCGCCCCGTGCAGACCGTCTTGAACTGGCCGCTCCAGCGGGTTGCATGGGGCAGCGAGAGTCCCGCCTGCTCACGCAGCGAGATGGCGTCGGGTAGGCCTCCGCGTTCGGCGTGTTGCAGCAGCTTCGCTGAGGTCGCGGGCGGCACGCCGAGCAGCGGCAACAGCTCACCATCCACCGCCCACCAACAGTAGGGTGGTCCCTCTGCGGCAAGGGCGGCGGCGGTGTGTCCGTTCCAATCGGCGGGGTCGGCCCGCTCGAGTCGGCCGGCCTGCTCACGGACTGCGACTGCGGGGGCAGGAGGTGCCGCGCGAGCGAGTTCATCTGCGGGCGTTCGCGGGCGGACGAGCAGGGCGACAAAGAACAGCATTGCGAACAGCTCACGCTGCAGGCGTCGGGAACGGGCGTCGGACATGAAACCTCCTGGGACCTTTCCCATTGTCGGCATCTGACACCCGAATGTTGCAGCGGTCAGTGGTCGGCGCTTCGCCAGCGCGCCGCGTCGGGGTGACGGCGCACCCACTTCACCCAGTAGGTTGCGGCCTGCTCTCTTCCCCAGCGCCACGATTCGGCGACGTTGCCCGTGACACGGCCTAGCTCCTCTTGTGCGGCGCGTCTCACCGCGACATCGCGGTCGCCGGCCAGCGGAGCGAGACTCGTTGCATATCCCTGCGCGGTCCCCGATGGCTCGGCACCCCGCGCCGCCAGTCCGGCCTTGCGGACCGACAGCCAATCGCGACGCGCAGTCTGCGCGATTCGCTCGCGCCAACCGGCAGCACGCGCGGTGCGCGCCTCCGCGCCGTCGTCCGCTGCGCCGTCGGGCTGCCAGAGCAACAGCAGCCGCAGCGTCGACTCGGCCGCCAGCGCGAGCGGCAGATCCTCTCCTTGGACGAAATCGGCAACCTGAGGAAGGACAGAGAGCGCGTGCGCCCGGCCAATGCCTTCGAGCGCAACGAGTCGGAGGTCGGCCTCTTTGCCAGAGAGCCGGACGACGCTTCGCCGCGCCAGCGCCGAGCCGAGAATCGCCTCTGCCGACGGCCCGCCCACCTGCCCGAGCGCCAGCAGGATCGCCCGCTGCACGCGCGGGTCTTCCTCACTCTCCATCCGATCAGCGAGCAGCGACGCGACGCGCGGTGGCGCCAGCGATGCGGCGGCAAAGACCGCGGCCTCCCGCACCCGCGCCACGGGGTCGCTCAGCGCGGAGAGCACTGCAGGCGCCTGCTCCGCGCCACGCAACCAGGCGATGCGCTCCAGCGCGGCGATGCGCACCTCGGGCGCCTTTCCATGAGCGTAGAGCGCGGCCTGCTTAAGCCGGCCATCGCGAATGCCTTCGTAGGTTTCCACGCCGGGGAGAATGCGAGAGCGGTTTTCACATCCCGCGCCACGATCGGCGCGGCCGCAGTAGATGCGAATGTGGAGGTGGTCGTCGTGCGGGATGTCGCGGCCCGGCTGCATCAGCATGGAGGCCGCCCGCTGTACCACGGCGGGAGGTTCGCCGATCTGCCGGGCGTGGCTGAGCAAGAGCGCACGGAGCGGGTCGGAGATGAAGAGGTACTCCATCTGCACCTGCGGGTCGCCCGAGAGTGAGCGCACGAGGAGCCAGTTCCGCGCCACGTCGAACCGGTAGAAGCCGTCGAAGTCTCGGCTACGGCCGCTGCCGTCGAAGCGGACCAGGTCGGGGAGAAGGACGGGGCGCCCGCCCGCGTCGGTGGCATAGAAGGCAAGGTCGGCATCGCGGCCGGCGTTGTGGCTGACCGAGTAGGGGATGTCGCCACCTTCGCGGCGCCCGATGTTTCCCACGCCCAACACCGCGCCGGGCGACGCGGCTGCAACCGCGTCAGAGGCCGAGACAATCGCACCGATGAGCTCCTGTGTTCCGTAGAGCAGTTTGCGCGAAAGCTGGCGGGGGAGCACGGCGTAGTGGTCGCCAGGCAGCGGCAGCGGACGGGCGCTGACGATGAATCCATCTTGCGCCGTTCCCACAGAGAGGCTTCGTCCCTTGGGCTCGTCCGGCAGGTAGGGGAAGAGCCGCTCGCGACCGCGCTTGACCATCTCCTGCTGCGCCGCCCGGGGCGCCGTGGCAAGGCCGAATAGGTCCCATGAACGCCCAACGGAGGCATGCGCACAAGGCACTGCCGACACCAGCAGGCAGGCCACCAGCAAGCCCGGTAGGGCATTGCGTGCGGCCTCCCACATGCCGCAACGCCAGCTTCTATTTTCCACGCCCATCGCCATGATGGCCCGCTACCCCATCACAGCGTCGCGGGCCAATGTTGGTAGCCACCACGCCAGCCTACTTGCCCCGCGTCGTCGCTTCCGACTATCGAGCGCGACCTCAACCAGCAGCAGGAAATCAGATGAGCCATCCCTACATCATCGGCGTCGCAGGCGGGAGCGGGAGCGGAAAGAGCACCGTCGCACGCACCATCATCGAGGCGATGCTGCCCGGCAGCTGCGCCATCATCGACCACGACTCCTACTACCGCGACTTCAGCCACCTCAACTTCGAGGAGCGAGCGGCCCTCAACTTCGACCACCCCGACGCGCTTGAGACCTCGCTGCTGGCCAGCCACCTCGACGAGCTCCGCGCAGGTCGCTCCTTTGAGAAGCCGGTCTACGACTTCCGCACCCATACGCGCACCTCCGTTACCTCTACCGTCGCGCCTGCGCGAACGGTCGTTGTCGAGGGCATTCTGGTGCTCGCCAGCCCCGAGCTCCGCGCCCGGTTCGACCTGATGATCTTTGTCGAGACCGACGCCGATATCCGCCTGATGCGCCGCATGCGGCGCGACATGGTGGAGCGGGGGCGCTCCTTCCTCGACGTGCGCGACCAATACTTCGCGACCGTCCGCCCCATGCACGAGCAGTTCGTCGAACCGAGCAAGCGCCACGCCAACATCCTGCTCCCGGAAGGGGGGCAGAACACCGTCGGCATCAACCTGATCACGCAGGCGCTCCTCTTCCGCGCCCACCCGCGCAACGTCTCGGACCTCTAGGCGGGGTCGGGCGTCCACTCCGCCCAGGCGTTTGGCGTCTCCCAGATGCGCAGCCGCACCACCCTGACGCCTGTGCCCGCGAGCAGTTCGTTCGCCTTCACCGCCAGCTCGGCCGCGATGTTTTCGGCCGTCGGCGGCGCATCCATCCAGTAGATGGGCCGGCCCAGCGCCTCGTTGGAGGCAGCAACCGCGAGCGCAGCCGGGTCGCTGTCGCCGCGCATGAGAATCGCGGTGTGGTCCCACTGCGCGTCGACCCAGCCGCCGACCCGCTCCTTGATGACACCGAAGTCGACGATGCGGCCGAGCGCATCGAGCGAGGGTGCGTGGCAGGTCACCTCTGCCACATAGCGGTGGCCGTGGAAGGCGCGGCAGCGTCCCTCGTGGTTGGGGATGCGGTGCATGGCATCCCATTCAATCCGGCGTGTGCAGACGAGCATGAAACCTCGGCGTTAGATAGGCGCGGCAGAACTAGTGCCACGCCGCAGGAGGCGCAAACTTCGCCGCGACTCTCGACATCACCGGCTCCCCCTTCTACCGCCACTGTCTCTCTCGGAGTCTTCGCAAACCACCGTGCCGCACCACCCCCTCACAGACAGCCATGGACGCCGTGTAGACTACCTCCGTCTCTCGGTCATCGACCGCTGTAACCTACGGTGCGCCTACTGCATGCCGGCGAAGGGCATGGTGTTTGCGCCGCGGCGCGAGCTGCTCACCGACGACGATATCCTCTTTGTACTCCAGGAGGCCGCAGCGCTTGGCTTCACGCGGCTCCGCATCACGGGCGGCGAGCCCTTGCTGCGGCCGGGGCTCCCGCAGCTTGTAACGCGTGTCACGGCCGAAACACCCTTCACGGCACCGGCGCTTACGACCAACGGGCTGCTGCTCGCAGAGCAGGCTGAGGTGCTCGCTGCGGCGGGACTGAGCCGCGTCAATGTGAGCATCGACTCGCTCCGACCCGACCGTTACGCCGTGATTACGCGCAACGGCCTCATCGACAAGGTGTGGCGCGGCATCGAAGCGGCCACGGCAGCCGGGCTCGGCCCCATCCACATCAACACGGTGCTGCTCGAGGGCTTCAACGAGGACGAGGTCGAAGG
>CAIWGR010000070.1 GCA_903912275.1 uncultured delta proteobacterium | reverse complement strand
CACTGCGTGCCGACGCTCACCGGCTCGCTCGGGAACTCCGGCCACTGCATGGCAAGCAGGTCGTTCACGAAGGCGGCCGCGTCGCCCGTCATGGCGTCTCGTTCTCCCACGGGTGTGGGGTCGACCATGGTGCCTTCGGCCAGCAGGGTGCGCTGGATCTGCGACGCAGAGATGCTCTTCAAAAGGTTGCTGACATCGACCTTCTGCCCGTTGCTGGTGAGCGAGATGTTTGGCGATCGAATGGCGAGCGTCATGTCCGCACCGCCCTCCGCCGTCACCTCCTGCACCTCGAAGAGGCTGGGAAGCGTGATGCGGCTCTCGGAAAGGCTGGTGCTGCTGCCGACGGCCGAGATGGTCTGGCGCGCGGTGGTGTTGAATCGCAGCGTCTGACCTTTGGCGAACTTGTAGCGCAGCGTGACCTTGTCGGTGCTTGCGCTGTCGATGGCGGATGCTGCCGGCATCGCTGCCCGAGCCGGCGCGGGGCCCGCGGAGACGAGGAGCAGAAGCAGGGCAGAGGCTGCGAGGCGAGAGGGAGACATTGCGCGAACTCCGAGTCAGCGGGTTGCCTTCGCCTTACGATAGCCGAGCGCGACTTGTCCAATGCGGCGTGAGATCGGGTAGCGAAATGGTGAGCAACTGTGGTAGCCACAGGG
Source organism: uncultured delta proteobacterium (assembly GCA_903912275.1). Classification (GTDB taxonomy): domain Bacteria; phylum Myxococcota_A; class Bradymonadia; order REDH01; family REDH01; genus CAIWGR01. The sequence continues at coordinate 5,122 of CAIWGR010000070.1, read as the reverse complement.
TTCGTCAGGCCAATTCGGAGTGTGTGGATGGGCAACCGATTCGGAGCGTGGAGAGGGGCCATGGGCGGGGTGGTCGGACTGGCCATTCTGTGCGGAGCTCCCTGTGCGGCGTGGTCCGACACGCTGGCGCTGGTTACCTCTTGGAATCTCGACGGGAGCAAGAGCTCCTGGTGGGTTGGCGATGCCGCGTCGCCCGCGGATGAGGCGATGCGGGAGGGTAGTGCTCCAGTCGGAGGACGGTGGCGGAACCCGGAAGGGGTGCAGCTTGCGGCGCCGGTGAGCAAGGTCTTTCTCCGGCACGACCTGAGCGTGAACAATGGCCGCGCCTTGGCGGGCGTCTACGGCGCGACCCATGCGCTGGTGGGCCATGTGCAGTGGGAGGTTGCGGAGGGTGTCTCGTTCGTGGGGCTTCAGGCCGTGCGGGCGCGCCTCGATGGGACTTGGGTCGTTGCTGCCGATCAGTCGACGCTCGGCAGCTATCAGGTCTCTGTGGCCGGCTTCGGCCAGACCTTGGAGGAGGCGTTGCGCCAGGCCGGTTCGCTGCTCGAACTGGAGGTACGCAGGGCGCAGCCCGCTGCACAGGTGGCCACTCCTCCCAGCCTGGACGTGGGCGAGGATGAGATCGTGGTGACGGTCAAGGGACCTGCGAGCGCCTATGTCGCCTTCCTGCGCCGCTTGCGGGAGCTCGACAAGGGAGTCATCGACCTTGGCGAGGTTTGGGCCACCGAGGGAGCGGTCTGTCTGCACCTGGAGCTCGACGAAGAGACGCCCGACCTGCGCATCACCCGCGCGCTGGAGGGCCTCGTGAGCACAGCCCAGGAGGGCTTCACGCTGAGTGGACTCAAGCGTTCGGGCAACCGTGTGGTGGGCCTTGTTGTGGGTGCCGCCCCCGCCGCTCCGGCGAGCGGTCGATGAAGCCTGCCGCGCCGGCGATGTTCCGGCTGCTGGCATGCTGTCTGGCCTGCGTAGCCTGCCTCGCTGCGGGGTCCGTGCAGGCCGCGTCGCCGTCGCTTCCCGCACCGCCCGTGCGACCTGAGGTGGCGCAGGGGGTGGCGCTCGGCCTGCACTTTCAGGACCCCGAAGCGAGCTACGAGGGCTATCTCTGGGAGATTGCGCGGACGGGCGCAGATTCCGTATCGCTCATTGTCTCCTGGTCGCAAGCCGACATCCACGCGACGGAACTCGCCCCGCGCGCGGGAGAAACGCCGCCGGATGAGGGGGTGCGGCGCGCCATCACCGCGGCCCACAAGATGGGGCTCAAGGTGCTTCTGTTTCCCATCATCATGATCGAGCGGCGTGGGCAGGGAGAGTGGCGCGGCAAGCTCGCGCCGAGCGACCGCGAGCGCTGGTATGCAAGCTACCGCGGTTTCTTGCTGCACTACGCGACGATGGCGGCCGAGACTGGCGCCGAACAGCTGTCGGTGGGCAGTGAGTTGGGCACGATGCAGTTGGATGGCGACCGGTGGCGGGCGATGATCGGCGAGGTGCGCAGCCTCTACAGCGGCCGGCTGCTCTACAGCGCGAACTGGGACGACTACGAGAGCGTCCCGTTTTGGCGCGACCTCGATGCGGTGGGTGTAACGGGTTACTACGAACTGGTCCGGAGCGGCACAGAGACACCTGCGGTACCTGCGCTGGTCTCGGCCTGGCAGCCCATTGTGGCAGACCTTCGTCGTCTCTCTGGGCAGGTGGGGCGGCCGGTGGTGCTGACGGAGGTCGGCTACCCGTCACAGGCGATTGCGGCGCGCCACCCGTGGGACTACACGCGGGCTGGAAAGGTGGATCTTGCAGCGCAAGAGCGGCTCTATCGGGCCCTCTACCTCGCCTGGTCCGAAGTACCCGAACTGGGTGGCGTCTACATCTGGAACTGGTTTGGAGATGGCGGCGGTGGCGATAATGGCTACACGCCAAGAGGAAAGCCGTCAGAGAAGGTGATTCGCCACTGGTTTGGCGCGGAGCAGGAGAGGGCGCAATGAAGGTCATCGTCGTCGCCAAAACGCCCAAGCTGGAGGTGATCGAGGCCAGCAGCGATCGTGCACTCGCCGACCTTCGAGAGCGTGACCCGGACGCGCTTGCGGCGCTCATCGCCAGCACCCGTCGACAGCGGGCCGCCCTGAGCCAGGTTGTCGAGGCGCTCGATGCAAGCTCGGCCAAGGTAGAGGTGCTCTCTCGTGCCGATTTTACCGGTCCGCATGACGACACCGATCTGGTGGTGGTGGTGGGCGGAGACGGTACGGTGCTCGATGTGTCGCATTGGTTGCGCGACACCCCCATCCTGGCGGTGAACAGCGACCCGGAGACCTCCGTGGGCTACTTTTGCGCCTGCGACAGGGATGGGTTTCCCGAGGTGCTCGCCGAGGTGCTGGAGGGTCGTTCGCCGCGGACGCAGCTGCACCGTATCGCCATCACAGTGAACGGCATCGCGTTTCCCTTTCCCTGCCTGAACGACATCCTTGTGAGCAGCCCCAATCCCGCGGCGATGTCGCGGTATGTGCTGACGGCAGGTTCACGGACAGAGATTCAGGCGTCGAGCGGAATCTGGATCAGTACGCCCGCGGGCTCGACGGGGGGCGTGCGTTCTGCGGGCGGCACGGTCATGCCGCTGGAGGGAGCACTGATTCAGTATGCGGTCCGTGAACCCTACGGTCCGCGCCACGGAAGGTACGAACTCTTGCGCGGAGTACGGCATATTCGTGAGGGCCTGGTGGTGCGGAGCCGCATGCCGGAGGGGAGCCTCTATGTGGACGGCCCCTACCTCCAGATTCCCTTCGGAATGGGTGATCTGATGGAGCTTAGAGAAGGACCTCAGCTGCGTGTCCTGGGCATGCACCCGGCGCTCCGCGAGCGCTGATGGGTCTGCCGATTTTTTGACCCTGCGGTTGCGATGTGGAACGGATGCGGGCGCTCGTCGCTGGCTGCCTTGATGGCGGTCGCGTCGTGCGGTTCGGGCCCTCTCATTGTTCGGAAGCGTGCATGGCAAAGAAGCAGACTGCGGCAGCAAGTGGCAATGGGGTCCTCTCCTTCTGGAACATCCTGTTTGCGGTGACGATGTCGGGCATCGGGTTTGCCGCGGGCGCAGCCTACGGCCGCCATACCGTGATGGTCGCCCCCTCTTCCGACGCCGCCACTGCAGATAGCCTGCCGAAGAATGACGACACGCAGGGGACCATTCCGGACGACACCTTCAGTGCCTTCGATCGCATCCCAGACGCCCGCGGGCGCAGGGTTTCGCGAGAGGGTTCCGCAAACGTGCAGGTGGTCTTGGCACCCGGCGCCGAGGACGCAGCGGCAGGAGCGCCTGAAGGTTCTTCCGATGAGCGGGCAGCCACCGCGCCTGTGAAAGAGGCTGTGGCCGCCCCGGAGGCTCCGCCCGTTGCCGCGCCCGTTGCCGCGCCCGTTGCTGCCCCCGCGGTGGCACCGCGGACCGAGCAGGTGCTTGCCAGCGGAGCGGCCTCGTCGGGGAGCGCGCTCCGGAAGGTCGGTCGCGCTGCGTCGCAGACGCCGAGCTTTGAGATTGTGGCTGCAGGTGCTCGCACCTGGGAGGAGGCCAACGAGGCGAGTCGGTCACTTCAGGATGGCGGGCTCAAGACGACGGTGTCTGCCGTGCGTGATGAGCGTGGCGGCCAACGTTGGCTGGTGCATGTTCAGGGCTCGGGCGACGGTTCGGAGAAGAAGCGCCAGGAGCAGCTGATTCGCCGCTTGCTGAGCAGCCGCTAGGACGATGAGGCTCCCGCCTCCTGTCGGCGCCTCGTAGCAGCCGTTACGGGGTTGCCGGAGCGGCTTCTGATGCCGCGGCAGGTGCTGCGGGAGCGGCCTCCGGGGCGGCCACGGGCGCAGTCGGCGCGGTCTCGGGTGCAGCAGCAGGTGCAGCCGGAGTGGCAGGCGCAACGGTGTTCGCGGGGGCTGCGACAAGGTGGAAAATCTTCCATTCGTCCACTCCGCCGTCTCCGTCGTAGTCGGTTCCGATGCGGGTGAGCGCCTGGTTCTCGAAGTGCGACCAGGTGTCGGTTACGCCGTCACCGTTCGGGTCGCGCTCGATGCGCTGAAGTTGGCCGTTGCGGTAGAAACGGGTCGACTCCGGCTTGCCGTCGCCGTTCATGTCGATGGTCACGCGGGTAACCATGCCTTCTACAACCGTGGCTTCGGTCTCGAGGATGCCATCGAACTCGGTGTCGACCTGCTCGCCCGTGAGGGCACCACGGCGGTTGTAGTTTCGGATGACGTCCATCTTGCCATCGAGATTGGTATCCATCTCTTTGCGCATGATGACCTCGACATACTCTCCGCGCGGCTCCTTGAGCCGGGCGTCTGCGAGGAGCTGGCCGGACCGGTCGCGGTAGCGGACCCACTTGATGATATCAGCGGTGCCATCGAGGTTGAGGTCGAACCGCTCACCCTTCATGCCATCTTCGGTGTAGACCGGCTCAAGGAGGGGCGAGGGCTTCTCCTGGGCGCGCTCACGCAGACTCGCCTCGGAGCCTCCGCAGGCCGTCAAAAGCGAGAGTGAGATGAGCGCCAAAAAGGGGTTGCGCATGGGAAGGTCCTGAGAGGGTGCAACGAACCTCATCAGGCTATCGCAATCGGCTGGCTCGGGCAAGCGCGACGCGCCGCAATGGGTTGACACCCCGCCCCAGTCTCCGTAGCAATCGGGCCGCAACTGGAAGCCTTGATTGTCTCATCGGCAGCCCAGTTCCATCCGTTCGTCCATCGGGAAGGTCATGCCTCAGGAGTTGGTCCGTAACTTCTCCATTATCGCGCACATCGACCACGGAAAGTCGACGCTGGCGGACCGCATCATCGAGCACACCCGAGGCATTGCCGACCGCGACATGCGGGCCCAGTTCCTCGACAACATGGACCTGGAGCGTGAGCGGGGTATCACGATCAAGGCGCAGACCGTGCGCCTGCGGTTCCCTGCCTCCGACGGCAAGGTCTATACGCTCAACCTCATCGACACGCCCGGACATGTGGACTTCACCTACGAGGTGAGCCGGAGCATGGCCGCCTGTGAAGGCGCCATCCTGGTCGTCGATGCGACGCAGGGTGTGGAGGCGCAGACGCTGGCGAATGTCTATCTGGCGCTCGACAACAACCTCGAAATCATCCCGGTGCTCAACAAGGT
>CAIWGR010000069.1 GCA_903912275.1 uncultured delta proteobacterium | reverse complement strand
TGTTGGTACCGCAAACCCGGACGCCCGAATGGTCGGTCGTCACCAGGTTGCGGGGGTTCGCGTAGTGAATCTCCACGAAGTAGGTCGTGTCTGTCGGCAACTCCATGCCGACGCCTGGCGGCATCACCCAGTCGTCGCCGCCCGGCGCCCAGCCAGCAATCAGCGTTGCATTCCCGTGCGAGCCGCTGCAGCCCTGACGCGTGCCCGGCGTACCCGAACCAACCTCGGCATAGAGCAGCCAGTGATGCACCACCCGCGCATCATCGATGAGCGCAGAGAACTTCAGACCCTGCGCCGTGCCCGTCCAGGTGGGACGGAAGTAGAAACACTCGTAGTGATTTGCGCTCTGCGGCACCGTGAACGGCGTCGCATCGCCCTCGCCCAGACCCTCGTTGGCAAGGAAGTCGACCTCCCACTCACAGACCGGCTCGGGTGTCGTGTCGGGCTCAACCGTCGTATCGGGATCCACCGTCGTATCCGCAACATCGGGGTCCACCGTCGTATCGACGCCTGCGTCGGGGTCCACCGTCGTATCGACGCCCGTGTCTGGATCCACCGTCGTGTCTGCAGCCGTGTCGGCGCCAGCATCCGTACCCGTATCGGAGTCGGGCGGAAGACAGGCATCCCCGGCAGGCGAACCGCCGTTCACCCAGGCCGTCAGCGTCGCGATGTCGGTGGCCGACAGCAGCGGCTGCGGCGCGGGGGGCATCGGCGCGCGCGCATCAACAATGCGCTCCACCATCAGTTGAGCGACCGACCGCGAAGGGTCGGTGAACGAGGGCGAGAGCAGGTCCGCCATCGTCAGGAGCGAGAAAGCCGCGCCGTAGACCGGCACCGCGCCGTGGCAATTCTGGCAATTCGTCTCCAGAATCGTCGCCACTTCACAAGGAAGCTCGCCAAGCACCGGGGTCGTGTCGATGGCGGCGTCGCTCTCCGTGTCGGGCGCGACATCCTCCACCGAGGTATCTTCCAACGTGTCCGCCAGCGCATCCTCGACCGCATCCGCGACCGTACCAGTGTCGATCAGACCGGCATCACCGGCACCGCTCCCCGAGGTATCGGCGACAACGCCGCTGCCTCCGCCTCCCTCACCGGCAGGCTGCGTGCCGCACCCTGCGAGAAGCGCTGTAAGCGCAAGCGAAACAGGCCCCGAAAACGACTTCCAACGGCTCTCACTCATGGGCTAACCTCGCACGCTCAAGGTGTTCTACGATGCCCAACGCCGTAGTGCAATTCCGCCCGAAGCGCGACAAAATATCGCACGACCGCAGGCTGCTATCGCCTCCTAGTAGCAGAGAAACTGGCTCCGAAGCAGCCGCGTCCGCTCCGCATAGAAGGCCTCTACAGCCGCAATCTCCGCGCGGTAGCCCTCCGCGCCGTCAACCCGGTCACGCGGGTCGAGCGAGGCCGACGGCTCCAGCAAAGCACCGAGACCTGCAATCTGCCGCGGCAACGCCTCCTTCCAGTAGGTAGAATCAAGCATGTCGCAGATGCGGGCGCGGAATGCGCGCTCCAACTCGGGATCGCGCAGCACCACATCCGTCAGGAGGTTGAAGTACTGCGTCACGGGATAGGCCGCTCCGCTCACATCACCCTCGAACATGCCCGTGTAGGCGCTCGTCGCAGCATCCATCGCGCCACACAGCCCATTGTTCTCCGTCTCGTTCCAGACGCACCCGAACGACAGCGCGAAGTTGTCATACCAGACCTCCCACCGCCGACCGCCGCCGGCGCTCTCCTGGAGGCTCAGCCGGTAGTTTCCGCGGGCGTGACCGCCATCGCCGATCAGCGCCAGCGCAGCCAGGCCATCGAGGTAGCCGTTCACATCCAGCACCCGACGAACCGCACAGGCTCCCGCCCCCGACCCGCCTGCTTGCACGGATGCATCCGCCGCCACAGCCCCCTCGACCAGAGAGGCCAGCGGCGCAAAGTCGTCTGCAGATGGCGACTCCTCCACGAAGGCCTCCGCATAGCGGCCCTCCGGCAGCGGAACGAGCGCTCCCCCACCAGAGGCGAAGATCTCACCGGAGCCTTCCGGAGCAAACCGAAGCGCCTCCGAAGACCGCCCTGCAGCCCGCAGCGCAGCGTCGTCTGGGGCGCGGAGGATGAACATCGGCCCGTAGGCCTCCCCGTTGACCATCACCAGGCGATGCTCACCGCTTCCAAGGGGCTGGCCCGTCAGTACCGCCATCGCCTGCTGCGACAGCGCCTCTCGGAGCAGTGACCCATCCGCGTATCCGCCAATCCAGTGCTCATC
>CAIWGR010000068.1 GCA_903912275.1 uncultured delta proteobacterium | reverse complement strand
GGTGGCTTCGGCGGTGGTGGCGGCGGCTTCGGCGGCGGTGGCGGCGGCTTCGGCGGCGGCGGCGGTCGTGATGGCGGTCGTGGCGGTCGTGACGGCGGCGGCTTCGGCGGTCGTGACGGCGGTCGTGACGGTGGCCGTGGCGGTCGTGACTCCGGTCGCGGCGGTCGTGGCGGCGATGAAGGCGGCGGCGGCGAGTGGTAAGCAGATTGCTGCGGGCCTGCCTGCAGCACTGTTGACCTAGCAGTCACTGTTTGAGCGGAGGATGGCGCAAGCCATCCTCTTCTCGTTTTTGCTCCTCCGTTCCGCAACAGCACAACGAAGCCAGGGCGGCGGCGGCGCTGCTCGCCCTCCCGCCCTGCGACCCACGCTGCTTCCAGGCGCGGTGGAGACCTGCCGATGATAGCGCGGAACGAGTCAGGCGCGGACCGGTACAGAAGAGCGGGGTGCCGCGCACCGGCTCAAGAGGGGTCGGACCCACGCCTCTTGCCCCTCCGTGCGCCGGCCCGAACGCCAGCGCGCGTGCCAAGCGAAGGGTCGCGCGACATCCGCGCGCAGGCCGACGCGGGCGACGACCCAATGCGGCCCAAAGGGAGCAGAAGCCGCGCGCCTCACCCGAGCCTTGCGCGCAGGCGCTGCGGCGGAGAAGCGACGCGCGGCGCAGGCGCCCGGGAGGCGGTCTCACCGGTGAGCGGCTGCGCTCTACCGAGCCCAGCAGCGCGCGCAGCGATCAGATGAGCAGGCCGGCGATGGCGGCGCAGACGAAGGTGGCAATGCTGCCGCCGACCATGGCCTTGAGGCCCAGACGGGCGAGGTCGCCGCGGCGCTCCGGCGCAAGACCGGCGATGCCGCCAATCTGGATGGCGATGGAGCTGAAGTTCGCAAAGCCGCAGAGGGCGTAGGTGACGATGATCTTGGTGCGATCGGTGATCAGGTCCGGGTTGGTCTGCAGAATCTTGCTCAGGTCGAGGTAGGCCACAAACTCGTTGAGGACCGTCTTGGTGCCGAGGAGCTCGCCCGCCTTGGCGCAGTCGGCCGGCTCGATGCCCATGAGCCAGGAGATGGGCCAGAAGAGGTAGCCGAAGATGGTCTGCAGGTTGAGATTGCCGTGGCCGAAGAGGCCGGCGAAAGATCCGACACCCGCATTCACCAAGGCGATGAGGGCGATGAAGGCGATGAGCATGGCGCCTACGTTGAGAGCAAGGCCGAGGCCCTCGCCCGCGCCGCGGGCGGCCGCATCGATGATGTTGGCGTCGATCTTCTCGACCTTCATGGTGAGCGTGCCGCCGGTCTGCGAAGCTTCGGTCTCGGGGAACATCATCTTGGCGATGACGAGCGAGGCGGGGGCGCTCATCACGCTGACGGAGATGAGGTGACCGGCGATGTCGGGGAAGTAGCCCTTGAGCATGCCGACATAGGCGGCGAGCACGCCGCCAGCCGTGTTGGCGAAGCCGCCGACCATGATGGCCATCAGCTCCGAGTTGGTCATCGTGGCAACGTAGGGCTTCACGCAGAGGGGGGCCTCGGTCTGGCCGAGGAAGATGTTGGCGGCGGCTGCGAGGGTCTCGGAGCCGGAGGTCTTCATGGTGCGCTGCATGACCTTGCTGAAGATATCGACCACCTTCTGCATCACGCCCATGTGATAGAGCACGGTCATAAGGGCCGAGAAAAAGATGATGGTCGGCAGGACGGAGAAGGCGATGAAGGCGCCGGTCTGTGCCACGGTACCGGCCGCGATCCCGTCGCCTGCCACTGGTACAGCAGACTTCGTCAGATTTCCGAAGACGAAGCTCGCGCCCTGATCCGTGAACCCGAGGAGGGCCATGATCATGTCGTTCATCTTGGAGAAGAACCACTTGCCCGGCGCCGTGGCGAGGACGAGGCCGGCAAAGGAGAGCTGCAGCGCCATGCCCCATCCGACCATGCGCCACTGGATGGCCTTGCGGTTATTGGAGAGCAGGTAGGCGATGGCGAGCAGGCCGAAGACGCCGACGAAGGACTGGAGCCGCTGCGCGAGGGTGGTCTTCGCGCCGTGGGCCTTCATGTCGGCGAGGCTGGTCTGCTTGAAGGGGGCGTGCGTCGCAGCGGCGGGCGCAGCGGGCGCAGCGGCGTCGGCCTTCGCGGCGGCATCGGCGGCAGGAGCGGCCGCAGCGGCGCCCGAACCAGAGCCTTCAACGCTGGTGGCGTAGCCAACGGCCGAGACGGTCAGGGCGCCCATGAGCGCACAGAAGAACCAGATGAGCGCGCGGCGAGACAACTTCATGGCGACTCCCAGACGGTAGGGCAGCGACGGCGGCCAAAAATGGCGACACGCAACCTTAGCTGACCGCCCGCGTGGTATTGTGGCGACGATTGAAGGTCAATCAGATTGCGAATCGGCGCGGCGGCGGCGGCGGAAGGCGCGCAACAGCAGGTAGGCCGGCAGCAGGGCGAGGGAGGCCTTAAGAATCGCACTGGAATGCTCTTCGAGCCCGACGAGGCCGAACGTGTAGCGCTTGAAGCCAGCCAGCAGGCGGGCGCTGGTTGAGGGCTCGAGCGGGTCGAGGCTCTCGAATCGAATTCCGCGACGAACGCCTAGCTCCCATCCCGCGATGCGCACGGCGCGGGGGTCGCGGCGGAGCAAGACCAGCATCAATGAGCGGGCCGACTCCGCGTAAACGCGCAAGGGCTTGAGAGTATCCCACTTCGCTGCAACCCGCGCCAGGCAACCGATCAGCTCATCGCTACCCCTCCCCTCCCAGCCGGTTACGCTCGCGACGCGGCCATCGACCTCGTACTTGATCCGGAGGTTCACCCAATCCGGCACCGCCTCCTCCTCTGCGGCATCGAGAAAGCAGCGTTGCACCGCGGGCTGCGCTGCGACGGCCAGCTTCGCCAATCCTCTCGGATCCCCTTTCGATCCATCAAAGACCAGCGCAAGCAGAGGTGGCGGTTCAGGTTGGACAAAGTCGTCCGGATGAGCTCCCAGAAAGAGCGAGCCCGCAACATTCGCCCGGCGCAGGCACTGTTTGGCGCAAGAGGGCCCCAGCTCAGCCAACGAAGGAGGAACACAATCGATGGTGCCCAACTCCGGCGGCTCGTCGCACCAAGGATAGACCTCTACGACGGCTGACGAGAGCGCTTTCGAGCCGATTTCTGACCAGCGATTGTTCGCAACGCAGCTATCCAAGCAGCGCTGCATTGCATCCAGCTCGGCGCGTGCCGGCGGCATGAAACCGAACGACTCTGGCGGCGGTCTGCCTGAGCCAACGCGTGTTGTTACGGCCGGAGGTGGAGGGGGTGGAGGAGGTAGAAAAAATAGAGGAGGTGGAGGAGGTGGAGGCAGAGGGGGCTCGACCGGCAGAACAGGGAGCGGGGTCGCGATCAGTGCATAGGGCAGGACGAACAAGAGGGAGTCGCGGGGGGGACTGTCAAACAGCTCTGCTGCCCACTCCGCGGGGGTGCCCGACAGTTCTGCAGCCCACCCGGGGGGACTGCAAGAGGGCGGCGGCGCCTCCACGGAGCGCGTATAGACGCGGAACGCCAAGCGGAACTTGGGGAAGCCGTCCGGCACTGGCGGAAGCGACACGCGGGCGATCGCGCGCCGAAGGCAGGGAAGCGCCGCAGGTGGAACTACCTGGTTGGAAACAATTTTGCCGGCGCCAAGACGCCCTCCTGATCCGACGGGCCAGGAGACCTCCAGCTCTGCCACGCCCTCTGGAAGACCGACCGACTTGAGACACTGCCCGACCTCTTGCTTGGCCTGCTCCACGCCCGGTCCGAACGCCGGCGAGATGCTGGTGTTCCTCTCGACGGGGATGAAGGTCTGGGTGACCGTGCCCGCGGGAGGCGACGCCACGCGAAGGAGCTCGGCCTCCAGACAGGCGTGGCGCTCCAGCCAGCTTTTGCTGCGGCGGGGCGCCTTGGATTCCTTTGAACGGCGCGGCGGGTTGAACTGGGGACGAAGGGCAATCAGCTCTGACGGACCGCCTTCGGGCGGCCCACCCAGACAGTTCGACCTTAGAGGTGAGAGGTAGCGCAGCCTCATCGTGCGCTCACGCGCCGGACCCGCCAAACTTGGTTCGCTGACCATGGCAGTGCTGAGGCAGTCCAGCATGGCAGCCATTTGCCCAGCGGGAACGGGGCGTCTGAACGGTTTCACCACATCGATGGAAGCAGGGCGTTGCTGACCCGGTAGCCAGCGCAGCCTAAACTCGGCTCTCTCACCGCTGAACTGGGACACATCCGTCTGCGTCGGATTCGTCCGGAAGCAGGCGGCCGCGAGAGGCAGCAACGCAGCCTCGCCGTCTGCCAGTTCCAAGACGCCCGTCGGCGTCGACGGATCGCTGGCTGTGACACCCAAGGTTATCAGGATGGGGTAGCGGAGAGAACGGGATGAATCGTTCCACGGCACCATCCGCTCAGGTGACGTGTCACACTTCCCCACCGGTTCAGACGGATGCAGGTAGCCCACAAAGACCTTCACACCCTCGGGGCCAACGGTCACATACTCCGGCCAGAAGCTGTCCCAAACTGCCGACCAGTTGGCCTCCGCCACGGCGGGCTGCAGGAACGACAGCAAAAAGAGGAGGAACAGCCCCGGGAGTCCTCGAGGCCGATGCGGCGCGGAGGGAGCGCGCCTCACGGCTTACCGGCAGCGTTGGGGGCGGGTTTCGGTTCCCGGCGAGCAGATGAAGAGCAGCACCGAGCTACACTGGTTGAACCACTCGGCCGATGCGCCGCAGGCCGGCACGGAGCCCTGCCAGCCCTCGACGAGGACGTTGCCCGCAAGGACGTTGCAGGAGCAGCTTCCCGTCGCCGTGAACTGCCGTTCGTCTGTTCCGCTGCAGTTGTAGTCGAAGCTGCCGTCGCCGCGGTTGGCGGTGAAGTAGCCCGTCTGTGCGGGGTTGGCGCTGAAGTTGGCATCGTAGCAGTCGCGGTTGTCGACGACCCAGCCGGCGGTGGCCGTGCAGGCAACGCGGCTGACCGCGGGGTCGCCGTAGCCATCGGCGTCGGCGTCGGCGTAGAGGGTGACGCCGAGCCCCTCGTCCTGCGTTCCGTCGCAGTTGTCGTCGCGCTCGTTGCAGGTCTCGGTGGTGGGGAGTACCTGGCCGGCGCAGCCGCCGTAGCTTCCGCCCACGCAGAGCTGCACGCCGGAGCGGCACTCGCCTACGCCGACGGTACCGTCCGGGCCCGCGTAACAGCCGCGCTGGAGGGTTGCGCCCGTGTCGTCTTCGTCGATCTGGCCATCGCAGTCGTTGTCGCGGCCGTCGCAGACCTCTTCGGAGGCGGCGAGGTTGGGGGTGCAGGCGATCACGCCCTCGAGGCAGCTGGTCTCACCAAGCGCACACTCGCCGAGCAGACCGGTGTTGCAGATGCGGCCGCCACCCGGGTTGTCTTCGTCCACGAGGCCGTCGCAGTCGTTGTCGAGCAGGTCGCAGCTCTCGCCCGTGGCGGGGATGATCTGGTCCTGGCAGGCGCCGTAGACGCCGCGGCGGCAGGTGGCGAAGCCCTCCGCGCAGATGCCCAGGCCGGCGGTTCCATCGGGGCCGCCGTAGCAGGCGGTGGTGAGGGCGAAGTCGTCGGCGTCTTCGTCGACGAGTCCGTCGCAGTCGTTATCGCGGCCATCGCACTCTTCGTCGGTGCTGCCGATGTTGGCGAGGCAGCTCACGGCGCCGTCCACGCAGACCGTGACGCCGGCGGCGCAGAGGCCGGGCAGGCCGGTGCTGCAGATAACGCCGGCGCCCGGGTCGCCGTTGTCGGTCACGCCATCGCAGTCATTGTCGAGGCCGTCGCAGAGCTCCGCGGTCGGGAGCAGGTCGTTCTCGCAGCTGCCGAAGGCGCCGTCACCGCAGAACTGCTGGCCGCCTGCGCAGAGGCCAACGCCCTCGGTGCCGACAGGGCCGTCGTAGCAGGGGCGGGAGAGCGGGGCGCCGTCGGAGGTCTGGTCGACGAGGCCGTCGCAGTCGTTGTCGATGGTGTCGCAGAGCTCGGCAGAGGGAGCTTGGGTGGGGTTGCAGACAGGCGAGCCGCCGTCGCAGGCGAGGATTCCTGTGGCGCAAACGCCGGGGAAGCCGCTGTCGCAGGCAACGCCGAGTCCGACCGGTGAGTCGTCGATCTGATCATCGCAGTCGTTGTCGAGGCCGTCGCAGGTCTCCGCACCCTGCGGGTTGATGGCGTTGTTGAAGTCGTCGCAGTCTAGGCCCGTGCAACCGGGCCCGATGCCGAAGTTGTCGCCGTCGAGGTCGTAGCAGTAGTTGGTGGGGATGCAGCTCCGCTGGGCGTCGGTGGTGCCGGCCTCCGCGATGCACTGCCAGTCAGCGGGGCAGTCGGCATCGATGCCGCAGAGCTGGGAGCAGAGCCCTTCGGTGAGCTGTGGATCGGCGATGTAGCAGTCGCGGCTGGCGCAGCTGCTGTCGGCGGTGCAGGGTGTTCCGACGGGGTCGCCGGTGACCTCTTCGTCGGCGGTATCGGTGGCCGTGTCGGTCGCGCCATCCGCTTCGGTGTCTGCAACTGCGGTATCGGTGGCCGTGTCGGCTGGCGCCGTGTCGGCAACGCTACTGTCTGCGGAACCTGAGTCGGCGGTCGCGGCGCCGGAGCCTGCCGTGGAGGCAGCTGTACAGGCCGTGAGAACCGCGGCGGCAAGAAGGGCAGTCCATCTGAGGGTTCGCATCACAACGCTCCGTTCCACTTCAGGGGCAACACCAAGTGACCGCTGCGCCGCGCGCAAGTTGCCTCTCTCCGGTTGTTTCTTCTACATGGTCAACCATGCGCGACGCAGTGTCAACCCGCGCAGTTTTGAGGGGAAGGGCCATGGCAGTTGCAGATTCACTTTTCGGCGTGACCACCATCCCACACCTCTCGGGCGGGGTGGGCATTGCCGTCGCAGCCATCGGCATCTGGCAATCGGGGCGGGTTGCCAATTGGGTGCGCGACGGTGTGCTGCGATCGACCGAGATCGACCATGAGCTTGCGCCCTTCGCGCGGCAGATGACCCGCATGGTCTGCATCCTGGTGAGCATCGGTGTGGCCATGGTGGTGGCGGGCGTGGGGACGGGAGGGCTCGTCGCCTTTGTGAGTGCCAGCGGCCTTGGCCTCACGCTCGCGTTGCAGAGCATGCTGCTCAACATGGCCTCGGGGGTCGCGCTGCTCATGTTCCGGCCCTTCAAGTCGAACGACGAGATCGAGGCGGGCGGTGTGCAGGGCCGCGTGCGCGCGATCAAGCTGATGTCTACGGAGCTTCGGACCGCCGAGAATGTGCATGTGTCGCTGCCGAACTCGAAGGTGTGGGGCGCAGAGATCCGGAACTTCACCACCGAGCCCATGCGGCGTCTCGATACGCTGGTTCCGGTGCCGCATGCGGTCGATGCGGCCGCAGCGATAGAGCTGCTATTGACGGTGGCAAGGCGGGTGGAGGCAGCGGGGCTCTCGGAGCCGATTCAATCGGAGGTCAGTGACGACCCGACAGACAGGCCGCAGCACCACGAGGCAGCCTCCGTTGCAGTGCAGGAGCTTCGCGAAGGGTCGACGGTGCTGCGGGTGCGCCTCTGGTGTCGGTCGTCCGAGGTGGATGCGACACGGGCGCGGCTGCTGACGGAGGCGCGCAACGCGCTGCCGGCGCTGCCGGGATGGCTGGCACAGAGCGCGAGCGCCTAGGCGTCGGAGAGCCGTTCGCTCCGCGGGCGGAGGCAATCAGGTCAGAGCGCAGGAGCGACTGCCACGGCGCGGGGTTGCTCCAGGCGTGGTTCGATCATGAGGAGGGTGGTGCGGACGGTGGCGTGGGGTGCGTCGCAGGCAACTTCGACACGGCCTGTCTCGTAGATCTCGAGCCAGCCCTCACGCCGCACCTTGGCGAGGCCGATGCCCGAATGCAGCGTCGGCACGAGGCCGAGCGAAGGGGCGACCAGCCCGTCGGCATCGAAGGCGAGGCAGTGGACGCGGAGCAACGCACCCTCTCGGACGATGAGCGGGTCGCGGCTGCCGTCCACGATCGCATGGGTCTCTGCGATCGGGCCCGGGAGGCGCAGCCCCTCGGCCGTTGTTGCGCGCTCCTCCCACTCCGCGGCGCAGCCGGCGAGCAGTAGCGCGACGAGCGCAGTCAGCCTCAGAAACTTCGTCCTTCGGGTCGCCATGTGATCCTCCTCGTTGCGCACCGTTGGTGCGGTCTGGAGGAGTTATCGTCGTCTGCGACGGGTTGTTGCAGCGCCGGCGACGATTTGGGGCTTCGTCCTGCTCAGGGGCAGCTGCCGCTGATGGTGAAGTTGTAGGTGTAGGAGGAGCAGGAGAGCACAGCGGCCATGGTGGCCCGGAGGAAGAGCGTCTCGGTGCGGACGGCGTTGTAGGTGATGGTCTCGCTGTTGTTGGCGAGCGAGCGGGAGAAGGCGAGGACCGAGGCGCCGGTGGCGTTGCGGAGCTCGAGGTCGATGTTGCCGTTGGCGTTCACAAAGTTGACGGTGGCCTGGATGGAGACGCCCGCGCAGACGGGCACAGCGTAGAAGTCGTCGTCGCCCGTGGAGACAGTGACGGCCGTGCCCATGCGGGCCTGCCACGCGGCAATCGGGGTGGCGGTGGCGATGGCGTCGTTGTTCTCGAGCAGGTCCTGGATGCAGCAGGTGCCGGTCAGGCGGCAGTCGGGATCGACGCAGTCAACGAGTCCGTTTGCGTCGTCGTCGACACCGTTGGTGCAGTTCTCGGGGCAGGCCGCGTTGGCGGAGCAGTCGGGGTCGCGGCAGTCGACGAGGCCGTCGAGGTCTTCGTCGCGGCCGCCGGTGCAGACCTCGAGGCAGGCGGCATCAGCAACACAGGAGGGGTCGCGGCAGTCGACGAAGCCGTCGCTGTCGTTATCGATGCCGTCGGTGCAGACTTCGATGCAGACGGCATTTGTGGCGCAGTCGGGGTCGGCGCAGTCGACCAGCGTGTCGCCGTCGTTGTCGCGGCCGTCGGTGCAGATCTCATCGCACCAGCGGTCGAGGGAGCAGGCCGTGTCGAGGCAGTCGAGCTGTCCGTTGGCATTGTTGTCGATGCCGTCGTTGCAGATCTCGGTGCAGGTGCCGGCGGCATTGCTGCCGTAGCAGTCGGGGTCGAAGCAATCGACGAGGAGGTCGCCGTCGCTGTCGACGCCGTCGCGGCAGGCGCCCGTCTCGGCGTTTGCGATGGTGAGGTCGAAGGCGCCGCCGGCGGCGTAGTAGCTATCGACGACGATGGTGACCTGCTCGCCGGCTGTCATGTTCAGGAAGACCTCCGAGGGGAGCGTCGAGGTGCCGGTTCCGGCGGAGGCGATGTCGTCATCGCAACCGAGCTCCTGCGTGGTGCAGACGCCGCGGCGCACATAGAGGACGGTGTCAGTGGCGGATGTGGTGGTGCGGGGGCGGGTATCGAAGCGGTAGGCGCCGGCGCGGGGCGCGGTCCAGGTGTAGGTGAGCTCGGGGCCGCTGCCGCCGCCGCAGACGCCGGTGAAGTAGTTGGTCGAGCCAACGGTCGTGGCGCTGATGACGGGGGTGCCGAGCACCGAGCCAAGGTCGCCGACGGGGCAGTAGGTGGAGATGCAGAGGGGAGCGGTGGCGCAGGAGGGGTCGTCGCAATCGATGAGGCCGTCGCCGTTGTTGTCGCGGCCGTCGGTGCAGAGCTCGGGGCAGGCCGCGTCGGTGGCGCAGTCGCTGTCGTCGCAGTCCGTGAGACCATCGGCGTCGTTGTCGGTGGCGTCGGTGCAGGCTCCAGCCTCGGAGGGGTTGATGTTGAGGGTGAAGGTGCCCTCTGCGCCGGAGAGGCCATCGACGGTGATGAGGGTCTGCTCGCCGGCGCGGAAGAAGCGGCTGATGCCGGGGCCGACGAGGGTGTCTTGGGCCGCGCAAACGTAGTCTAGCGCTGTGCAGCTGGGCGGGCGGATGCTCATGACCCAGATGTAGTCAGCAGCACTGATCGAGAAGGTATAGGTGCCAGCGCGGGGGGCATGCCAGAGGTAGGCACGGTCGGACGAGACGGCACCGCCGCAGCTGGTGTTCGTGTCGTTGCTGGTGGCGGCACCGCCGGCGAAGACGATGGTGTCGAGCGCGACGGCATCGCCCACAGAGGCGCCGAGGTCGAAGTCGAGGCAGGTGCCGACGGCACAGGCAGGCTCAGCGGCGCAGCCTGAGTCGAGGCAGTCGATGAGGCCGTCGCCGTCGTCATCGAGGGCGTTGTTGCAGATCTCGACCACCTGACAGGCGGGCAGCGAGGCGCAGTTGCTGTCGGCGCAGTCGAAGAAGGTGTCGCAGTTGTTGTCGAGGCCGTCGGCACAGACCTCCGCGGCGCCAGGATAGACGGTGATGCGGGTGTCGTCGCAGTCGGTGGCGGTGGCGACATAGCCGGAAGGCGCCGTGCAGGCAGTGGTCGTTACAGCGCTCCCGCCGGCGCCATCGTTGTCGCCGTCGCGGTACCAGGTGGGGGCGCCGATGACGCCCTCATCGATGCTGCCGTCGCAGTCGTTGTCGAGGCCGTCGCAGCTCTCGAGCGCATCGCCGGCCGGCTCGTCGCAGGTGAGCGTGCTGGCCGCGCAGACAATGCGACCCTCCGCGCAGAGGTCGAGGTCGGCGCCATCGCAGCTCGTGCCGATGGAGAGTTCATCGCGGCCATCGACGGTGGCAGCATTGCAGTCATTGTCGAGACCGTCGCAGCGCTCTTCGAGGCCGGGACGGACGGTCGCGAGCGTGTCGTCGCAGTCGGTGTCGTTCGTTACCGTGAAGGTGCGATCAGGACCGCAGGCGAGCGTGTAGCTGGTACCCGCGCCCGCACCGTCGGCGTCAGCGTCGCGGTAGTAGCGGACGGCATCCACTGCGAAGTCATCGACGGTGCCGTCGCAGTCGTTGTCGAGGCCGTCGCAACGCTCCGCAGCGGGTTCGATGCCGCCGACGCAGGCGCCCCAGACGCCGGCCACGCAGGTCTGCGTGCCGAGCTCGCAGCTGCCTTCAGTGAGACCGCACGGCGTGGTGTTGCCGTCGATGCAGGAGCAGCCCGTGTCGGTCGCGCCATCGCAGTTGTTGTCGAGTCCGTCGCAGCGCTCGGGCGCACCGACGAAGATCTGGTTGTTGTTGTCGTTGCAGTCGGGCGCGATGCAGGAGGCGGTGGGGCCTCGTCCATCGCCGTCGAGGTCTTCGCAGGCGGCGCAGGAGCCGGCGTCTGGGATGCAGAAACGGCCGGGGCCACCTGCGATGTCGGTCGCATTGAGGCAGGTGTAGTCGGCGGGGCAGAGGCCGTCGGCGGAGCAGTCGAGCGTGCAGATGAAGGTGTCGAGCGTGACGCAGGAGAAGGCGCTGCCGCAGGAGGCGTCGGAGACGCAGGGGGTGCAGAGCCGCTCGAGCGAGATCTCTTCCTTGCAGTTGGCGTCACAGCCGTCCTGCGGGTCGAGGTTGCCGTCGTCGCAGCTCTCGCCGCTGTCGAGGATGGCGTCGCCGCAGCTGGCGGGGAGGCAGTCGGTGCGGCAAGCGTCGGGCGCGGTGTCGGAGTTGTTGGCGCCATCATCGCAGCTCTCGCCGTCGTCGACGGTGCCGTCACCACAGACCGGCTCCACGGTGCCGGTATCGCCGCTGCCGCCCGTGTCCAACGTGGTGTCAGAGGTGCCCGTGTCGGTGCCCGTGTCGCCGCTGCCGCCCGTGTCCAACGTGGTGTCAGAGGTGCCCGTGTCGCCGCTGCCGTCAGGCGCGGTGTCGACGGCGGTGTCGGTGCTAGCGGTATCCTCGCCGCCGTTCTCCGTGCGGTCGCGCGAGGCAACCTCGGTGCCGCAGGCGGCGAGGAGGGTCAGGAGGGCCGGGAGCGCACTGCGGCGGAGGTTGAGTTTCATGGCATTTCCGCGGTGGGGCGTTGAATCAGAGAGGGATGGGGAAACCCGCGCAGGCTTCGAAGTCGGCGCCGCAGCTGGTCTGCACGCAGCTGCTGCATTCAGGTGTTCCGCCGAAGGGGAAGCAGGGGCTGTTGCAGGTGGTGAAGCCGCAGGAGGCGGTGGCGCCGAAGCAGTCGCCGCAGGCCTGGGAGGTTCCGTAGGAGTTGCTGACGCAGTCCGAGAAGCAGACATCGATGGCCAGGGCGCCACCCGAGAGGCAGGTAATCAGACACTGGTTGGTGATGTCGTCGTAGGTGACCCCGGAGAGGGCGTTGAGGTCGTTGACGTTGTTGCAGGCGGCGCTGGGGGTGGGGGTGCATGCTGCATCGAAGAAACAGTCGCCGTCGGCGCAGTCGGTCGCACCGTCGCGGTCGTCGTCGAGGCCGTTTGCACAGTTCTCTGCGGAGACGAAGCAGTTGGATGCGCTCGCGCAGTCCAGGTCTTCACAGTCGACGGCGCCGTCGCGGTCGTTGTCGAGGCGGTCGTTGCAGCTGGTTTCGCGCGACGGGGCGCAGGCCGGTGTGGACGAGCAGTCGCTGTCGGCGCAGTCGATGGCGCCGTCGCGGTCGTTGTCACGGCCGTCGCTGCAATCTTCGACGAAGCCGGCGCAGAGCGGAGCACCCGCACAGTCCGGATCCAGGCAGTCGATAAGGCGGTCGAGGTCGTCGTCCACGCCGTTGCTGCAGTTCTCGGTGGGTGGGAGCGTGCCCGCATCTCCGGCCGTGTCGGCGGCCGTATCGCCGTTCGTATCGGCAGCCGTGTCGGCCGCGGCGTCGCTGCTCGTGTCGACAGAGCCCGTATCGTCGAGGCTTGTGTCCGACCCACCTGTGTCATCGGGTGCGGCATCGCCGGTGCCAGTATCGGCGGGCAGGCCGCCACCGCCGCCGCCACCCGAAGAGCCCCGACCACGCACAGGCGCCTCCGAGCAGGCCGTCGCAACCAGCGCCACGCAGGCCAGCGCCTGGGCAAGCAGAAACAGGCTACGGCCTCTCATCTCAGTGCTGCAGCGAGGTGAGGAGGCGGGCCGTGATCTCGTCGGGGGCGCCGACGCCATCCACGCGGCGGAGGATGCCCTGCGCCTCGTAGAAGGGGACGATGGGGGCCGTCTCGCCGTGATACTTGCTCAGGCGGTTGATGCAGGCCTCTTCGGTGTCGTCTTTGCGCTGCTGGAGGCGCGCCGCGATCTCGTCGCTCTCGGGCGGGCTGAACTTGAGATGGTAGATGGTGCCGGTGTCGGGATCGGTGCGGCGCCAGACGATGCGTTCGACGATGAGGCTGTCGGGTACCTCGAGGAGCACGACCGCATCGAGCTTCACGCCCGCAGCGGTGAGTGCGACATCGAGCGCCTCGGCCTGAGGACGGGTGCGGGGGAAGCCGTCGAGCATGAAGCCGGTGGCGGCATCCGCCTTGCCGATGCGCTCGACGATCATGCCGATGACGACGGCGTCGGGAACGAGGTCGCCCCGCTTCATGTAGCCGTCGGCCTCGACGCCCAGGGCCGTTCCCTCCTTCACCGCGGCCCGCAGCATGTCGCCGCTGGAGATGTGGGGGATGGCGAAGTGTTCAACGAGGCGGGCGGCCTGGGTGCCCTTTCCGGCGCCTGGGGGGCCAACAAAGATCATGCGCATGAGATACTTCCGGCAGTGAGACGAACCGATGGTTCGCGGGCCACACCCTAGCCTAACCCCGCGGCTCGCTTCAATGAGGTTGTGGCGCGCGGGTGCCCTGTGCGACAGCGACCGTCACAAGCGGCCGGAGCGCGCGAAAGGTCGAGGGGCCAATGCCACTGACGCGCCGCAGATCATCGGCGCGGCGGAAGGGGCGCTTGGCGACGATGCGGGCCGCCATCGCCGGCCCGACGCGGGGCAGCGCATCGAGCTCGGCCAGCGTCGCCGTGTTGAGGTCGACAAGCGCCGGCGGCGCCGCGGCAGCAGCCGCCACCGCCGAACCCTCCGCCACCGGCGCCGCGGCGCGGCTGCGAACCGGGGCCGAGGGCTCTGCCTCGGGGTGACGGAGCGCCCGCTCGCTCGCAGCAACCCGCTCCCCAAGTCGGCTCGCGGCGGCCACCCGATGGCGGGCGGCCTTCACGACGGCGTCGGAGCCCTCCTCGTCCACGGGGCGCTCCACCGCGTAGCCCGGAGCGGCCGGCACAAACCGCAGCACCTCACGCTGCCCACACCCCACCACCATCAACATGCCAAGAGAGACAATCGTTCGCTTCATCAGACACCTCACGGGAAGAAAGTGAAGGGTCGCAACGGTTGCTCCGTCGACGGCCCATGGTATTGTCGGCGTCCAGAGCCCGTTGTTGCGCGCCGGAGGAAAAAATGTTTTTGAACCCCACCTCGATGCTTCTTACCACCCTCCTGCTCGCCGGTTCGACGGCCCTGGCCCGCCCGGCCGAGGCCTGCGAAGGCCATGGCACGACCCCCGCTGTGGAGACCGCGCAGGCCGAGGCAGCGCCGGCGCCTTCCGCCCCTGCGGAGGCTGCAGCGCCCGCGACCGCTGACGCCACCGCGGGCTGGGATGCCCTGCTCCATACCTTCGTGACCGCCGACGGTGGCTTCCGTTACAAGGCGCTTGCGGCCGACACCGACGCGATGGCGAAGCTCCAGGCCTTCACCGCGCAGGTCGCCACGGCCGACACCTCCAAGCTCTCACGCGAGGAGGCGCTGGCCTTCTACATCAACGCCTACAACGCCACGACCATCGCCGAGGTGCTCAGGCTCTGGCCGGTGACGAGCGTGCTGAAGAAGGATGGCTTCTTCGACAAGACCAAGCACACCATCGCTGGCGAATCCGTCACGCTCAACGAGCTGGAGAAGACCAAGATTCGCGATCCCTTCAAGGAGCCGCGCATCCACTTCCTGGTCAACTGCGCCAGTGCGAGCTGCCCCTTCATTGTGGGCGAGGCCATCAACGGCGCCAATCTTGAGACACTCCTGGAGCGTCAGGCGACCGAGTATGTGACCCGCACGACCCTCTTCAAGTCCAAGAAGGGGCTCGAGATCAGCTCCATCTTCGACTGGTACAAGGATGACTTCGGCGGTCCCGAAGGCGTGCGCGCCTTCATTGCTTCCCACGTCGCGCCGGAGCAGCGCGCCTTTGTCGAAGACAGCGCCAACAAGATTGGCTTCTTTACCTACGACTGGAACACCAACGCGCGCGACTAGGCGCTCGCTGCGAGGGCCTGCGCAAGGTCGTCGCGCAGGTCTTCGAAGGCCTCGATGCCGACCGAGAGCCGCACCGTTCCTGGCAACAAGCCGATTTGCGCACGGGCCTCGGGGGTTCTGTGTGAGGTGTTGTAGGGCAGGCTGACGAGCGTCTCTACGCCGCCGAGCGAGGTGGCGGGCGTGGCCACCTTGAGGGCCTGCAGCAGCCGCTCCGCCCGCGCGTCGCCGCCCGAAACCACGAAGCTGAGCATCGGGCCGCCGGCCGTCAGCGTCTCCTGCCAGCTTGGCTGCAGCGAGGGGTGAAAGACCTGCGCGATGCCCTGCTCCTGCAGCCATTTGACCAGCGCCAGCGCCCGCTGGCAGCTCGCGTCGGTCCGGACCACCGCGGTCTTGAGGCCGCGCCAGATGAGCGCTGCGGCATGCGGGTCGAGGCAGCTCCCCAGATGGACCATCGCATCCCAGGCGAGCCGCACAGGCTCCGCGGCGCCGGCTACCAATCCGCCGTGGACATCGCTGTGGCCGGAGATCGACTTGGAGAGGCTCTCCACCACCAGGTCGGCGCCGAGGGCGAGCGGCCGGCAGAGGAGCGGGTTGGCGAAGGTGTTGTCGACCATGAGCCGCATGCCGAGCGAGCGGGCCTGCGCGGCCTGGGTCGCGATGGGCGACACCTCCATGAGCGGGTTGGAGATGGTCTCGACGAGGAGCCAGGTCGGCTTTGCGAGCGACGCTGCAGCAGCGGCGATGGCCTCGGGGTTGCTCGTGTCGGCGAAGACAACTTCGCGCCCCATGCCTGCCAGGAAGCGGATAAGGAAGGCGGTGGTGACGCCGTAGAGCTGGTTTGCGGCCACGATGCCGTCGCCGGGCGCGGTGTTGCCGATGAGCGCAGCCGACAACGCAGCCATGCCGCTGGCGGTGCAGAGCCCATCTTCGGCGCCGTGCAATGCCGCGAGCCGCTCCTCGAGCGCGCGCACCGTCGGGTTGCCCATGCGGGTGTAGAGATACTCCGAGCGGTAGTCGCCCCGGTTCATGGCCGAGACGAGGGCCTCATCCATGACGAAGGTGGTGGTCTGGTAGATGGGCAGTGCGACGGGCTGCTGCTGGCGGGGGTCGACCCAGCGGGCCACAACGGCGGAGGCGGGGCGGGAGTGAGCGTTGTCGTGCGCCATGATCGGGAGCCTTGGGCGAGCGTGTGCGGGTGGCGCGATCCTAGGTCGGGAAGGTGTCGCGATTCAACGAGATCCGTTGCAATTTTGTCTCCGCGGGCGCAGAAGGTCGGGCCGCATTGTCCGCGGAAAGTCAGGTAACGCTATGCCCTCGCTCGAGTCCTTCGTCGACAAGTTCTCCCACAAGTCGCTGGAGCGGCGCTGGCTCCCGCTGGGATTTGTTGCGCTGCTGGTGCTGCTGGCGGTGGCCGGCATCGTGGTACGTGGCGTGCGGGCCGACTTTTCGCCGCAGGCGCTCTTTGCCACCTTCGAGGATCAGGCGGCGATCGATGCGGCCTTCACCAAGACCTTCGGCAAGACAGACAATGTGATCGCCATCGTCATGGAGAGCGACGATGTGCTCTCCGACGCCAACCTTGCCTGGCTTCACAGCGCCTCCCTCGCGCTCGAGGACAAGAGCTGGTGCGAAAAGGTGGAGAGCGTCACCCGCACCCCCATCCCGCGGCGCGACGGCAACGAGACCGACGGTTTCGAGGTGCGGGTCGATAACCCCATCGTAGGGCCGACGGTGGAGCACGCGGAGGCAGAGGCGCTCCGTGCGACCGTGCGTGAATCGAAGCTTCTGGACCGCCGGCTGATCAGCATGGGCGACAGTGCGGGCAAGCGGGATGTGGCGATGCTCGCCTTCTACATCGACCGGGCCCGGACCAAGGTCAACGCCAACCGGCCCATCGACAAGGCCTTCAAAGACTACCTTGCAACCCACCCTGCACCGGCGGGGTCGAAGGTGAAGGTCTCCGGCCTGCCCCACATCCGCGTCTGGGTGGTAGACCAGTTCTTTCATGACCAGACCCGCATCGTCCCGCTGGCGATGCTCTTCTGTGTCTTCAGCCTCTTCCTCACCTTCCGCTGGTGGGCTGCGATCCTCTTCCCTGCCATGGCGGTCGGCATCTCCGTCCTGATCCTCGTCGGGACGATGGCCTGGGCCGATCAGCCCTTCAACATCATCAACCAGATCCTGCCGGTGCTCCTCATCGTCGTCGGTATCAACGACAGCATCCATGTTGTGAGCCGCTACATGGAGGAGCGGGTCACTTCGCCCACCAACCAAGTTGCAGGCCACCGGACCATGATGGCGGTCGTCATCGCCTGCGGCCTCACCGCGGTCACCTCCTCTGTCGGGTTTGCGAGCAACCTGCTCTCGCACACGCAGATCCTGCGCAACTTCAGCATCGCGGCGGCGGCCGGCGCACTGCTCACCTATGTCATCACCGTCCTCTTCCTCCCGCCCACCCTGACGCTCGTCGCACCGCCCTCATCGAAGAGCCACGAGAGCCGCAAAGACGGCATCACCGAGCGGGTCGTCGTCTGGCTCATGGGGATCTCCTTCCGGAACCCTTGGAGGGTGGTCATCGGCACCATCATCCTCATGACGCCGGCCATCTATCTCTCCCGCTCCATCGTGATCGATACGCGGCTTCGCGAGACCTTCCGGCCGGGCGACGAGATCCTTCAGACCATCGAGATGCTCGAGAAGAAGATGAATGGCTCGGTCCCCTTCGAGCTCCACTTCACCGCCACCGAGAAGGGACAGTTCGACGACCCCGAGCTGCTCAACGCCATCGCCGGCCTCGAAGACTGGATTGAGGCGCAGGAGGGCACCATCAGCGCCACCTCCTACCAGGACTACCTGCACGAGACCTGGGTGGCCTACGCCGGTGACCCCGCCAAGCGGGAGCAGCCCTTCAAGTCGCGACAGCAGGTGGCGCAGCTCGCCTCGCTGCTCGAGAGCGGGACCTCCAACCCGCTCGACGCCTTCGTGAACCTCAGCAGGACGGAGATGCGGGTGGCCATCGCGGTCGAAGATGTAGGCTCCAAGCGCTCCAATGAGCTGAGTGACCAGCTCACCGCAGAGGTAGCGCGCAGGCTCGCGAAGTGGCCCTCCGTCACCCTCCACCTGACCGGCGACGCCTACTCGGCAAGCCGCGGCCTCACCTCGCTGATCGGCGATCTGATGGGGTCGCTCTTCTTCTCGACCTTCCTCATTTTCGGCTTCATGACCGTGCTCTTCCGGAGCCTCCGCATGGGGCTCATCAGCGCACCGCCAAACATGCTGCCGCTCGTCTGGACGCTGGCCTACATGGCGCTGCAGGGCATCAACCTCAACACGACCTCGGTCATCATCTTCTCCATCGCCGTCGGCCTCGCCGTAGACGACACCATCCATGTGCTCGCACGGCTCCTCGAAGAGGCCCGCGAAGGTCACAGCAAGGAGGAGTGCGTCATCCGCACGGCACGTGGCACCGGTCGCGCCATCCTCTCCGCCAGCCTGATGCTGGTGGGCGGCATGGCCGTTCTCTTCGCCAGCTCGTTCGTCCCCGTCCGGCTCTTCGGCGAGCTCATGACCGTCACCCTCATCGGTTGCATCCTGGGCGACCTGATGCTGCTTCCGGCCCTCCTCGCCCTGTTCTGGACCCCCGATCCCAAGCACAAGATCTCGTCGCTGCTCGCCGACTGAGCCCCCGACTCGGAGCCCCACATGCGCTACGCTCTCGCCCTCCTCCTTCTTGCCGGCTGCGGTGCCCCCCAGGCGGCCGACGCTCCGCCGACCGCCGTGGCTGAGCCCTCTCGCGACAACGGCCCCGGCCCCGGCCAGGCGATCGCCTGCTTCCCGCCCGGCTTCGACGCGAGCGAAGACGATCTCCGCGTCGCGCGCGTCTCAGAGCTGCTGACCGGCCGGTTCGACTCCAGCGCGCAGGCCGCAACCACCCCCGACTACTTCGACATCCACCTCGCCATCTGCCCCATCTCTGCGCCATCGCTCGGCCGACATGTGCTCTATGTGGAACAGGCACGGGCCGACAAACTGGCCGAGCCCTATCGGCAGCGCCTCTACGTGGTGGAGCCTGGCCAGCCCGGCGAGGTGGTCTCGCGTGTCTTCGAGTTCGCCGACCCAGCACCCTTCACCGGCTTCTGCAACCGGAGCGAAGCCGAGCGCCCCGGCTACACGGACGGGGCTGCCGCCGAGAAGGTGGGCTGCGCGGTGCACCTGCGCGAGATGGCCTACAACAGCGACGAGCAGCGCGGCAGCGAGCGGAGCATGGGCTTCGGCGGCGGCACGGAGGGCGAGGGCTGCCCGAGCTCGCTCCGTGGCGCGACCCACGCCACCTCCACGGTGATCCTGAACCAGGCCGGCATGCAGTCGTGGGACCAGGGCTACGACGCTGCCGGCACGCAGGTCTGGGGCGCGACCGCCGGCCCCTACCACTTTCTGCGGACCGGGCTCCCGAAAGATCCCTGACCCTGCCATTTGGGGGTCGACGGGCCGCGCCTGATCCGTAGTATCGGGACCCCTCATCATGAAGCCGACGTTCGCATGGCCATCTACTCCGAAGCCGTCATCCACGAGATCCGCAGCCGCACCGCGATTGACCAGGTCATCGGTGAGTCGGTTCGGCTCGAACGGCGCGGAAACCGGCTGCTGGGGCTCTGCCCCTTTCACAGTGAGAAGAGCCCCTCGTTCAATGTGAACCCGGAGATCGGGCGCTATCACTGTTTCGGCTGTCAGGCCTCCGGTGATGTCTTCTCGTTTCTGCAGAAGCGCGACGGACTGAGCTTCTTGGAGGCCATCGAGAAGCTGGCCGGTCAGACCGGCGTGCAGCTGCCGGCACGCGAGAGCAATGCCCGCAGCGACATCGCCCAGGCCGACAAGGAGCGCTACTTCCGCGCGACCCAGTTCGCCGCCCAGTTCTACGCCGACAACCTGCTCTCGGGGCGCTACCCTGAGGCCACCGCCTACATCGCCCGCCGCGGTGTCCCCCTGGAGACGGTCCGCTCCTTCGGGCTGGGCTACGCGCCGAGCGAATGGTCGACGCTGGTCGACGCGGCGGCCGCCAAGCGGGTGCCGGTCGCCGACCTGGAGTATGCTGGGCTGGCCAAGCCGCGCGAACGGGGCGGCGGCCACTTCGACATGTTCCGCAACCGGCTCATGTTCCCTGTGCGTGACCTCTCCAAGCGTGTGGTCGCCTTCTCGGGGCGGGCGCTCTCGTCCGAAGAGAAGGCCAAGTATATCAACTCGCCGGAGACGCCTTTCTACAAGAAGGCCAAGGAGCTCTTCGGCATCGACCTCGCGCAGGGCCCGATCAAGGCTGCGCAACGGGCGATCCTGGTCGAAGGCAATTTCGATGTCGTCTCGCTGCATGCACATGGCGTTTCGCAGGCGGTCGCACCGCTTGGAACCGCGCTGACCATCGACCAGGTGCGGCTGCTGCGCCGCTTCACCAAGTCGGTCGTCCTCTTCTTCGACGGCGACAAGGCGGGCCGCGCGGCCGCCCGCAAGTCGCTCGATATCCTGCTCGAGGCCGACTTCCCCGAGATCCTCTTTGCCCAGCTCCCCGACGGCGCCGACCCCGACGACATCGCCCGGCGCGGCGGCGCCGACGCGGTTCAGGCGCTCGTCCAACAGGCCAAGCCGCTGCTCGACCTGCTCATCGAAGAGCTCATCCTGCCGGCAACCGGCAGCGCCAGCCCCAGTGCCAAGGCGGCCGCGGTGTCGGAGCTGGCGCCGCTGATGGCGAAGATCAAGGACACGACGCTGCTCGAGGCCTGGATCCAGGAGATCTCCCGCCGCACCGGCCTGAGCGCCGGCGAGCTCGCGCGACGCTTCCGACCCGGTGCGACCGCGACGGGATACGCTTCGTCGCAGTCGGCGCGCCCCGCAGCTCGGGCCTCCTTCGTGCCGCAACCGACGGTGAACGAGACAGGTTCGACGCCCTTCGATGACGCCCCCTTCGGTGACGCCCCCTTCGACGATGGCCCGCTCCCGGCCGGCCCCGAAGCAGAGGTGGTGCTCACGCCCCTGAGCCCGATGGAGACCGAGCTCATCGTCCTGCTCCACCGGCGCGCGGCGCTGCTGCTGCCCTTCCTGCACACCCGCACCGACCTCTGCATGGAGCAGCGTGAGGTCGCCGAATGGGCCCGCGCGGTTGCCGCGGCCCACCAGGAAAACGGCCCCTCGCTCAGCCGCGCCTTCGAGATGCTCGAAGAGGGACCGCTGAAGAGCGTCATCGGCCGCGCACTCATGCTCGCCGGTCCGCTCTACGAAGAGAAGATTCAGACCGCCTTCCACGCCGTGTCGCTCAAAATCCGACGGGCCTGGGTTGTGACCACGCGGGCGCGGCTGCTTGACGAGCTCCAGGCCGCAAGCAAGCGGGGCGACGACGACGGCGCCTTTGTACTCCTCAACCAGCTCCAGCGCCTCAATGAGTTCGAGCGGGACGCGCGTTAGAGAGAAGCGCGCAACGACCGGCGGGACGCGCGTTAGAGAGAAGCGCGCAACGACCGGGCGGCTGTTCGCAAAAGATTGAATTGCGTGTGGTTTGCGGTATGCGGCACCCTCTGTCGTAGTCACGACCTCCGGTCCTCTCTCGACGCGTTTTGACGCGAAACCGCATGCCTGATCAGCCACACGACCCGAACGCCGCCGACGCACCCGGACTCTACGACAAGCTGACCGTCGGGGGCACGCTGGGCGGCTACACGCTGCTGGAGCAGCTCTCCTCTGAGGGGCTCGAGCAGGTCTGGCGTGCGAAGGAGTCCAACGCCACAGCGGCCGATCGCCCGCTGCGGCTGACCATTGTGCATGCGGCTGCCCACGGCTCCCACGAGGCACTCGCCTCCTTCCGCGCCCGCGCTACGGCGCTCGCTCGCCTGCGAAATCACTACATCGATCGCTCCTTCGAGCCGCAGCTCGTGGCCGGCATGGATGTTGTGGTCTCGAACGCGAGCACCGGCGTTACGCTGGAGCACTGGCTCTCGCAGTATGTGGAGCTGATTCCGGTCGAGCGGAGCCGCGACCTCTTTCTGCAGCTCTGCGACGCCCTCGCCGCCGCTTCCGAACTTCCTGCGCCCTACGGCCCGCTCGCACACCGGCGGCTCCGGCCCGATCAGATCATGGTCGTCGAGACAGGCGGCCAGCCCGAGCTCCGCGTCGGCAACTTCGGCCTGGCCGCCGATACCGCCGGCATCGCCTGGCGCCCCGAAGACCACGCGACAGACGCAGAGGCCTACCTCGCGCCAGAGCAGACGCGCGGCACCCCCATCGCGATCACCCAGCAGACGCTCGTCTTCAGCCTCGGCGTCATCGCCATCGAGCTCCTCACGCTCCGCATGCGACCGGCGCTTGGCCGCTGCTGGTGGGAGCTCTCCACCGACAGCGATGACGCCACCGTCGCCGCCCTGGCCGAACTCCGCTCGGTCGTCCCGCTCCCGGTGCTCAAGGTGCTCTCCGGCGCCATGCTCCGCTCCCCCGAAGCCCGCTACGAGACCATCCGCACCTTCGCCGCCGCCTTCGACCAGGCCTGGCCGGAGCCCCGCCTCCCCCGCCTCCAGCAGGCCCAGGCCGACGCAACCGCCGCCGCCCGCGCAACCGCCCGCCCCAAGCCGCCGGCACCGGCGAAGCAGGCCCCCGCACCCGGCCGGTCCAACCGTGTCGCCGGTGCCGTCGGAGCCCTCGCGCTGGCCGCCGCGGCCGCCTTCTTCGCGCTCCGTCCCACCGATGAACCCGCGGCGACGCCAGCAGAGGGCTCCGACGCTGCTGCGGCCGCGCCCACCGCCGACAAGCCCACCCCAGCACCTGTCGCGGCCGCAGCCGGCGGCTCTGGGGCGGTGGTGGCTGCGGGCTCGGGGAGCGGCGCGGCGGGCGACGCGCCAGCCGTCGCTGAGGCCGAGGGCTCCGCAGCGGCGCCCAGCGACGAGCCGCTCCTGCCCATGATCAACCGGCAGCTCGGCCAGCCCTGCGACCAGTCGACGCAGTGCGCCTCCAGCCTCTGCTCCAACAAGCACTGCGCACCCGAGGGCTTCGCCTACATCCCGGCGGGCACCTTCACCCGCGGCACGCCCACCACCGAACTCGGTCACAAGAGCAACGAGTGGCAGGCGGAGGTGGTCATCGGCAGCCCCTTCTTCCTCCAGATGGCAGAGGTCTCCCAGCGGGACTGGAGGGCCGTCATGGAGAGCAACCCCTCCAAGTTCGCCGCCTGTGGCGACGGTTGCCCCGTAGACAGCGTCTCCTGGTGGGAGGGTGCCGCCTACCTCAACGCGCGCTCGGCAAAGGAGCAGCTCACGGCCTGCTACCAGCTCGAGGGCTGTACCGGTGACGCCAAGCAGGCCGGAGCCAAGCCCTTTGCCTGCGAGGGCGCCACGCTGCGCGACGACTGCACCGGCTACCGCTACCCGACGGAGGTAGAGTGGGAGTATGCGGCGCGCGCCGGCACAACGACAGCGACCTACCGCGGCAACATCCGGCTCGACTCCACCCGCGGCTTTGTCTGCGGGCCGGAGCAGGCGCTTGATGGCATCGCCGTCTGGTACTGCGGCGCCGAGGTCCGCTTCGAAAGCGGGGTCTCGGGGACGGGCCACGAGGGGCCTGTAACGATTGGTCCGGCGCGGGCGAGAGTCCGCACCCCGAACCCGTGGGGCCTCTACGATATGCTCGGCAACGTATCAGAGTGGACCGACTCTGCCTTCATCAACAGCCCGACGGAGCCCTTGCCGAAGACCGCCGGGATTGTGGAGAGCCGGGTGGTCCGGGGAGGGAGCTGGAGCGACCCGCCGCTCGAGCTGCGGGCGGGTGCACGGAGCCAAATGGCGGCGGGATCGAGCTCTCCGCAGCGAGGGTTCCGTCCTGTCAGAAGATTGACGATTTCCGCCACGGCAAAAAACGATCGGCCCCATTGACCGTCCAAGATCGCCCCTCTACACCGCCGCACGCAGTCCAAAAACTGCAATCTTGAGGGCGTTTCGGTCTGGCAAGGAGCGGCATGGCGGTCCCGGTAAATCGCAAGGAGATCGAACAGATCATCTTCGCTGGGAGAGAACGGGGCTTCGTTACCTGGGACCAACTCAACGCAGCCTTCCCCGCCGGCGCCGTCGACACCGAAGAGATGGATGATGTGCTCATCCTGCTGGAGCAGCTCTCCATCGCGGTTGGCGACGGACCCCACGAGAGCCGCTCCAAGCGGACAGCCCCCAAGGGCCCCCTCTTCAACACCTCGGCGCGGCCGATGGATGTGCGGGCGCCCTCGGAGACAGGCGGCTCGCCCGTCGAGGGCAACGACGAGAACGACGACGAGCCGGTGGAGATTGCTGGCATGCGCGGAGGAGACCGGGGCTCGACAGCCAGCAAGGATGAAGAGGTTGATATCGACTCCTTCGCCCGGGGCAGCGATCCGGTGCGGATGTATCTGCGCAAGATGAGCACGGTTCCGCTGCTGACCCGCGAGGGCGAGGTGGTGCTGGCCAAGCGGATTGAAGAGGGCGAGGAGATGGTCATTGCGGCCATCATGAGCTCCCCGATTGGCGTTCGCGAGGTTGCCGCCATCGGCGACCACATCAAGCGCGGCCGTCTGAAGTACAAGGATGTCTACCGCGAGCCCACCTTTGTGGAGGGGGTCGAGCCGCCCTCCTACGATCAGGTGCATGCGGAGTCGGTTGGCCACATCGAGGATGTGCGCCGGCTGGAGCTCGAGCTGCGTCGCGTCAGCCGCGAGCTCCGCACGGGCCAGCATGAGCCGCGCCGCAAGCAGCAGCTCCGCGACCAGGTGCGGGCCCACAAGTCACGCATTTACGATGCGATGCAGCGCGTGCGGCTCCACCCGCGCCAGCTGGAGCGCATCATCGAGCGCATCCGGAAGTCGATGCACCGGGTCGAGACGGCGGGACGCGAGCTGCAGCAGGCAGAGCGCTCCTGCAGGCTCACCTACAAGCAGGTCCGTGAACTGGCAGAGACGCTCCGGCGCACGCCCAACAAGGGGCTCCGTCAGCTCGAGGCGGTG
>CAIWGR010000067.1 GCA_903912275.1 uncultured delta proteobacterium | reverse complement strand
TACGACGACCCCTGCGCGCAGGACCGTCCGATGCCCTTCACGTGGGCCGTCGACCTCAACGGCAACGGCGTCCGTGATGCCGGCGAGCCGATCGTGAAGAACTTCTGGGAGCCCTACCAGGATGTTGGCGTCGATGGCCTCGCCGACGCACAGGAGCCCGGCTTCGATGTTGCCACCAACCCTGATCCGAACCGGGACAACTACGACCCGATGACCAACCCGAAGGGCACCGAACAGAACTGGCTCCACGAGGCTGGCGAGCCCTACGAGGATACGGGCCTCGACGGCGTCGCCGGCACGCCACAGCTCTCCGAGGGCGGATACGACTTCGGTGAGGGCAACGGCGTGTTCGACTACAACCCCAACCTCGCCAAGCTCTTCGCCGAGCGTAACCCCCGCACCAAGATTGCCGAGGCGACGCAGAAGACGCTCGACGAGGTCACGCTCTACATGGATGCGGGCATCCGCGACCTCTTCAACTTTGCCGCCGGTGGCACCGCACTCGTGGGCGAGCTTCAGTCCCGCGGCGAGAATGTGCGCATCTACGACGACTTCTACCCGGTGCAGGACATCCCGAAGGCGGATGCCAACGACTACAACTTCAACGACGTCGATTACGCCAACCTCGGCGAGCATGTCTATGTGCGGTACGGCGACCCCGACGCCGACGCCGAGCTCGTCTGTGACGGCGATGGCAAGCATGTTGGCACGATCCCGCAGATCGCCAACCGGCTGCTGACGATGCTCGCCTTTGTGACCAACCGCTTCCCCGACCCGGAGCGCACCATCATTCGCCCGCCCTACCCGCTCCCGAACGGCACCTACTACGCCCCCTCGGCGGTGCTCGGCGGTAAGGTCCGTTACTCCATCGCGCTGCCGCCCGGCTACGAGCGGACGCAGTGCAGCGACGGCCTCGACAACGATGGCGACGGCAAGAAGGACGGCCAGGATGAGTCGTGCGCCAGCGCCGAGTCGACCAGCGAGACCGATGCGGTGCTTACCCGCTGCAACGACGGCATCGACAACGATGACGACGGCGATATCGACAGCGTGGACGCCGACTGTGTGAGCGGCGACGGCCTGTCGGAGTGGCCGCAAGACTCCATCTTCCGCAACGCCCGCTTCCCCGTCGTCATGGTGCTCCACGGCTACGGTCAGTCGCCCGAAGAGCTCCAGATCACGGCGCTCCCCTTCGCCGGATTCATGGCGGGCGGCACCTGGCCCAAGTCCATCATCGTCTTCCCCGACGGCTTCTGCGGCAACAACGAGATCACCGCCTGCAACGACGGCGTCGACAACGACGGCGACGGCACGAGCGACGCTCTCGACAGCGGCTGCGCCACCTCGGGTGGCCGGTCGGAGACGGGCGAGCATGTCGCCTTCTGCGCCGATGGCGTCGACAACGACAACGACGGCCTGACCGATGCGGCCGACGGCGGCTGCGGCCTCTCCACCTGGGACGACGAGGCCAACTGCGTGCAGGGCAACTTCTACACCGACCACGCCAGCTACCCGGATGGCCGCGCCGGCGGTGGCCCCCAGTATGAGCAGGTCATCATGGAGCTGCTCGACACCCTCGACGCGACCTACCGGACCCGTCGTCCGGCCGTCTTCCCCGAGACCCGCGACTAACCCGTTCGGGTCGTAGCGCCTGCGCGGGCCGCCCTGTCTGGGTGGCCCGCAGTCGTTTTGGGGTCCTGCGCCGCCCGGTTACTTGGGCAGCTGCGGGATGGCTTCGAGCACGCCCACGTAGGGGAGATTGCGATAGAACTCGCCGTAGTCGAGGCCGTATCCGACCACGAACTCGTCCGGGATGCTGAAGCCGGTGTAGGCGATGTCGACCGTGACCTTGCGGCGAGACGGCTTGTCGAGCAGCGAGCAGATGCGGAGCGACTTGGGGTGGCGGGTGCCGAGGAGCTCCGTGAGGTGGCTCATGGTGAGGCCGGTATCGACGATGTCTTCGACGAGGAGGACATCACGACCCTGGATGCTGATGGAGAGGTCGTGGACGATTTTGACCTCGCCTGTGGGCACAATCATCGAATGGCCGATCGTGTGCAGCACTTTCCGCTTCAACTGG
>CAIWGR010000066.1 GCA_903912275.1 uncultured delta proteobacterium | reverse complement strand
GTCGCTGCAGCGCCTGCTGCCGCAGCTGCCGGCTTGACCGCAGTGGCCTCTGTCTTGTGCGGTAAGGGCTTGGGCTCTGGTTTGGGTTCAACTGGGACCTCGACCTTCGGAGCAGCCGCAGGGGCCGGCGCTGCTACCTCGAGTTTGCAGCCGCAGGAGCCGCAAAACTTCTGGCCGGGCGTGGTCGGTAAGGAGCACTGCGGGCAGACGGGCGCAGCCGACTTAGGGGCAGCAGGTGCCGCTACCGGACCTCCACATCCAAGGCAGAACTTAAACGACTCTTCGTTCTCTCGGCCGCACTTCGAACAGGTAATCACGGCATCCTCCAGAGCGGTGTTCAGGTGCGGAGGAGTTACCACCGACACGATTGAAGGGCAAGGCGGATTGCCGCAGACCAGGTTCCGCTGTAGTCACGGCGGCACGCGGTTCACACATGAAACAACTTTTCCTCTTCTTTGCGGTCCTAACGCCCTTCGCTCCCGATGTGGGGCAGGCTGCTGGCCTTGGTCGTCTGGCGGAGGTGAGTGCGGCCGACAAACTGTTGGTTCCAGCGACGGTGATTGTTTGGCTGCTGGCGCGCAGGCTGCCGCCAACGCCAATCGAACGTTTGGGACGCCCACTGCTCGTCTTCCTGCTGTTCGCGCTGATTGCATCGCTGTCCATCCCGTTTCGCTTTCCGACCGCTGCCCCCGTCGTTGCTGTGATGGGCGGGCTTCGGATGGCGAAGTTTTCGGGTTACGTCTTGCTCGCGTTCGGGTCGCTTCGCTGTTTCGCCTCGCCGCGCTACCGCGAGACCGTCCTCCTGAGCTGGGGCTGCGGTGTGGTGATGATGTCGAGCGTCCTTGTCTATCAAGCCCTGATTCTCGATGCAGGCATGCGGGAGTTGGGCCGCTCGGACCTTCTCCGTGGAAATCCTACGTCGGTTGCGCTGGCCTGCGTGGTGGTGAGTGGCCTCTCGGTCTTGTTCTCCGACAGACTGGCCAGGCGTCGGACATGGCTGCTCGGCGCGGTGATGCTGGCTGGCATCCTCGGCATGATCTTCTCGCAGGGTCGTGGCGGCTGGGTCGCTGTCCTCATCGGAGGCGCCTTCCTGATCCGGAAGATCAGCGCGCGGAGTGTTCTCGCAGTCATGACCCTCACGCTCGTTGTCGTGATGGCAGCAGTGAATTCGCCGAGTGTCGCCCGAAACCTGCGGGCGCTGATTGTCGAGGATCAGGGCTATTCCGCGGGGGGCGATGACGCTGAGTCAAGCCTGGATGATGCCGGCCGGATTGAGACATGGGTCCACGAGGGGGCCAAGTTGGCAGATCACCCTTTGCTCGGCTTCGGCGTCTTTCACCGAGGTGGAGCGTCGCCACTCTGGTCGACCGGGAGTCACAATTTCTTCCTTCAGATGTTCCTCGAAACCGGCTTGCTCGGAGGCGGCGCATTTCTCTGGTTTGTCTGGGCCCTCTGGCGCGGGACCAGCGCGCTGCACGGTGAGGCGCGCACTGGCGCCCGGGCCGTGCTCCTGACGATGGTAAGCGGGGGGCTCGGCGGGGAGTACTTCTATGGAGACGCGCCGCTCTACTGCTTCCTGATCGCGCTCTGGATGCTGACGATCCCTGCTGAGTTCGGTGCCCCCACGGTTGCGACAGCAGAGCGCGCCAGCGGGCGCCGGCGAAGCAGTGGTCAGCCGCGCAGGTCGGAGAGTGAGAACAGCGAACGCAGCGGGATACCGGCGTTGGCGAGCGCCTCGGAGCCGCCTTCGCCCCGGTCAACGACGCAGAGCGCGCCGAGCACCTGAAAGCCTTCGGCCTGCGCTGCTCGGACCGCATCTAGGGTCGAGCCACCTGTTGTAACGGTGTCATCGAGCACGACAACGGCCGCGCCATCCTGCAGGTCTCCGGCCCGCTCGATGCGCTTGCCCGTGCCATGGTCCTTGGGCGCCTTCCGGACGAGAAAGCCGGCAAGGGGACGCGCTTCCGCGAAGGCAGCCATGCTCGTCGCCGTTGTGAGCGGGTCAGCGCCGAGCGTAAGTCCTCCAACTGCCGCGGGTGCCCATCCTGCAGCGTCGAGTTCGAGCAACAGAAGACGACCGATGAGGGTCGCGCCTTCTGCGGTGAGCGAGGTCTTTCGGAGGTCGATGTAGAAGTCGCTCCGCTTGCCGCTCGCCAGCAGGAAGTCTCCTGTCCGGAACGAGTGCTCACGAATGAGTTCGAGCAGCCGTGCACGGTCAGACATACTACTGCTCGTCGGACCGGACCCGCGCGGGGGTGCGGGAGAGCAACGCGAGTTGCTCGGTGGAGGCGCTCGCCCCGACGGCTGCAGGCTTCTTCGAAGCGACGCGGCTGACCCGCTCGGTGACAGGCAGGCTCTCACTGCGGTCGGGCGCCGTGCCACGCGATGGGCGGGCCGGCGGAAGCTGGGCAGGGTCGCTGTGTGCTGCGAAGCGGCCGCGGAGGGAAGCACCCGCCTCAATCGAGAGCGAGCTTGCGGTGAGGTCGCCCTCGAGCTCCGCGGAGCGCTCGAGCAGGGCCTTGTCGTCTACCTGGACGTTGCCGACGACCTTGCCACCGATCCGGATTGCCGTCGCTGCGACATCACCGACCAACTGTGAGGTAGCCTCAAGCAGCAGCGAGCCGTCGAGTTGAATGTTGCCTTCGATGGCGCCGGCCGCCGTTTGGTCGCCGGCGCCCACGACGCTGCCCGTGATGCGGGTGGAAGTGCCGATTCTATGGGTCGCGTTGCTCATCAATGCACCTGTCCCGTTCGCTTGGTCTTAGACGTCCATCTCGATGTGACCCTTGAAGGTCGCACCCTCGGCGATCTGAATGCGGGGCGCGCGGAGGTCGCCGATGACGCGAGCGTTGGTCGCGACATCGATGCGGTCGGTGGCGACGAGGTTGCCCGTCACGCTGCCGTAGACCTTGATTTCGCTCGCTTCGACATCGGCCTCGACCACGCTGCCCTTCTCGATGATGACGACATCGGTGAGCGAGATCTTGCCTTTGACGGCGCCGTAAATGGTGAGGGGCTCATTGCCGCCAATTTCGCCGTCGACCGTGAGACCGGCTCCGATAACGGTTCCGGAGGGTTGGGGCGATGCGGTGCGTGCTTGCGTCGTGATTGCCATGGGGTGTCCTTGAAGGCCTAGGAGGCCGAGCGGTTGGAAGGTGTGATGGTGAGGGTGGCGCTGAGCGTGGCGCCGGGTTGCATTTCGAAGTTATCGGCGGTGAGCTCGCCGCTCAGCGAACCGGGGGCCTCGAGACGGGCGATGTCCCCCACCAGCGCGCTGCCGGTGTAGTCGCCGCGCACGATGAACTGGTCGGTCTTGATGTCGCCCGTGAGCGAGGCGTCGGCCTCGAGCGTCACCGTTCCGTCGACCTCCACGCCGCCTTCGATACCTCCGAGGATGGTCAGACCGCCCGTTCCAGAGATGCTGCCGACGATGGTTGTCGACCGGCCGATGGTGTTGGCGACCGTGGGTTGAGAGTTCGTGGAGCGCTGCATGGGTGCCGACCGTCGTCTGGGGGGTGAGACAACGGCCCTGCGTACCCCTGCCCCTGCGGAGTGTCAATCAGCGTCGAGCCCTGAGAGCCATGCCGGCGAAGTTGCTGGCGCGAGCTGTCGCAGGAGACGGCTCCAGCCTCCGGAGGAGAGCAGGTCGAGCTCTGCGTTGATGGCGGCGATGCGTGCAACCTTCTCCCATACCTGGTCGGCAGCGAGCTGTTTTGCCATCAGCTCCCCCTGCAGCGAGCGCCGTTCTACGAAGAGGCTGATGGCCCGCCGCGCCTGCTCCCGAATCCCGTCGCGACGCTTGGCTCCAGCGGCTGCGGCCTCGGTCTGCTGCTTGACGTCGTTCTCGGCGCGGCCGTCGAGATCCCAATCCAGTTTGAGTGTTAGATAGTGCACCTGGGTGGCGCTCTGGCCCTCACTCCAGCGCAGGTCCACGCCCTCCGGGGCCAACACCTCGTCGAAGGCGTCGGTACGGCTCCGCGCTGAGTCGGCATCGCCGTCGGCGCGGAAGGAGTAGGTGAGCGAGACATCGGAGGGGCTCCAGCGTGCGCCGGCTGCTGGTGCGCCCGCGTTGCCGCTCGGTGTTCCTTGTTCGACCAGGCCCACCAGTTCTGCGACCGTCGGCTCCCAAACGAGCGGGCTCGGCTCGGGCGACGCAGCGTTGCCGAGCCCCGGCAGGAGCAGGCTCGTGAGTGCTACGGCCAGCGCAGAGGCGACGCTGTGGTGTAGCCGGCTCATGGCTGCCCTCCGGGGTAGATGCCCTGCATCGTCCACGAGAGTCCCGAACCAGCCGGGTCTGCGCTGCCGTTTGGATCGAGCGTCCACCCTTGCGCGACAGGCGGAACCAGAAGGGCGACAGGCGGAACCAACAAGGCGAAGGGAGTGTCGGACGGTCTGTCGCGCCAGACCGCAACCAGCAGCGCGCTCCAGGCCGCATCGTGTTGCCAGCTAGATCGCGCTGTGGGTATCCCGACCGTGTCGGCCTGTTCCGCAGCGAGCTCGCCCCGCGCCTGCAGCGACAGGGCGGCGGGGAGCAGCCGCGCGGAAACCGCGCGTGGCGGCAGGCAGCCGCAGAGGGTCAAGAGGAGGACAAATCGCTTCATGGAGACCTCGGAGAGAGGGGGTGGTGAATCCCTTCTCGTCAGTCGCGGCGATTTGTTGCGTCAGAGTTGTGTGATGGGCGCAAAAAACCGTTCGGAGAGCTTCTGCAGCAGGCTGGTATGCACGCCGCCGAAGGCCGAGCCGGAGAGTCCAGCGAAGAGGTCCCCGGGCTGCGCGTGGGCGGCGACATAGCTGGCGATGTCGGCCGGATCGGCGATGAGGTGGGTCTCCTTTCCTCCCTCGCGGATCGTCTCGGCCAGCTTCGGGATGGAGATCTTCTCATCGTCTGTGAGGCTGTCTTTGCGCCAAGGCTCGCTGAGGATCACGACATCGGCCGAGGCGAATGCTGCAGGATATTCGTCCTGAAACACGGCGCGGCGCGAGGTGTTGCTCTTGGCCTCGAAGGCGGCCCAGATGCGGCGTGTGGGGAAGCGCATCCGGATCGCGGCGAGGGTCTCGCGGACGGCGGTCGGGTGGTGGGCAAAGTCATCGATGACGACGATGTTGTTGACCACGCCCTTGATCTCCTGCCGCTTCTTCACCCCCTCGTAGGTTCCCGCGGCGTCGATGCACTGCTGCAGCGTGAGGCCGGCCGACAGCGCCAGTCCCGTCGCGCCGAGGAAGTTGCGCACATTGTGGAGACCCATCGTGGCGATGCGCCCGTCGACGGTGCCAAGGTCGCGGTGGGTCATCCTGATGTAGGTGCCGCGCTCGTCCGATCCGGTCATCTCCGCGTGGAGCGTGTTGTCTGCGCCAAAACCAAAGGTCTCGATGCGCGCAGATGCATGGGCGGCGCAACGCTTGGCCCGCTCGTCCTCGCCGTTCACCCAGACGACGCCGGCGGGGTCGACCTGCGCGGCGAACTTGCTGAAGACCTCTTCGATGGATTCGATGTTCGGGTAGATGTCGGCGTGGTCGAACTCCACATTGTTGATGGCGGCAGCGAAGGAGGGGTAGTGCCAGAACTTGGGCACCTTATCGAAGTAGGCGGTGTCGTACTCGTCGCCCTCGACGACGAAGGGCAGCCCTTCGCCAAGGCGGAAGTTGGAATCGAAGTTCCGCGTGACACCGCCGATGAAGAAGGAGGGGTCGAGACCGGCCTCGTGGAGCAGCCAGGAGAGGATGCTCGAGGTGGTGGTCTTGCCGTGGGTACCGGTCACGGTGAGGAGCTGGCGCTCGGGGAAGAAGAAGAGTCGGAGCGCCTCAGGCATGCTGAGGAAGGGGAGGCCGCGCTCGACGGTTGCGACGGCCTCGGCGTTGTCGCGGCGCGAGACATTTCCGACGACGACGAGGTGGGTGTCGGGGGCGATGTGGCTGGCGTCGTAGCCCGACATGATCGTCAGGCCGCGGGCCTCGAGCCAGGTGCTCATGGGCGGGTAGGCCATCGCGTCGGAGCCGGAGACACGGTAGCCGCGCTGCGCGAACATGGCGGCGAGCGTCCCCATCGCAGTGCCGCAGATGCCGATGATGTGGACATTTCGGATGGTGTCGAGGGGCGGGAGCGTGGGGAGTTCGCGGCGTGCAGGGGCGGTCATGGGGCGTTCCGTCGCGTGAGGTCGACAAGGAGGTCGAGGCGGGAGATGGAGAATGGCGAGGTGGCGAGCGCGTCGCGGCCATCCTGTGCGAGCAGCGCGAACTGCGTGCCGGCGGCGCGTGCGGTGGCTCGGTCCACCTCACTGTCGCCCACAAAGAGCAGCCCTGCCAAATTTTGGTCGGGCAGGTTGTGTGCAAAGCAGGTGAGCATGCAGGGGTGTGGCTTGGCCTCGACGAAGGTGTCGCCGCCGACGACGCGATCGAAGAGGTCGTGCCAGCCCTTCTGCTCGAGGATGATGTGGGCAAAGCGCTCCATCTTGTTCGTCGACAGCATGAGGGGGAGCCCCTGTTTGCGCAGGGTGCGGAGTGTCGCGGTGGCGCCCTCCATCTCCGGCGAGCCCTCACGAACGGAGGCTTCGTAGTGCTTGCGGTAGCAGGCGAGTGCGCTGTCGACCTGAGCGCCGCTCAGCTCCGGGAAGGAGCTCTCGACGAAGTGACGGATGCCCCAGCCGATGCCGCGCGCGAGCCGCTCCCGCGACTGTTCCGGCAGGCCGAGGTCTCGGCGCGCTGCGTTCATCGAGGCGGTGAGGCCAGCCTCGGAATCGATGAGCGTTCCGTCGAGGTCAAATGCGACGGCAGAAATGGAGGTCATGGTCTCCGGCATGTTGAAGAAGTCGGAGGTCGGTGCTAGCCTACGCCCCCTTCGCCGCAAGTTCGGCGCATGCGTTCGTAGCTCAGTTGGATAGAGCGTTGGCCTCCGGAGCCAAAGGTCGCAGGTTCGACCCCTGCCGGACGTACTTACAAAGAAGCCACCAGACCGGAGAACGGGCTGGTGGCTTTTTCGTGGCTGGCGCCGGTGGCGAACTGCGCGGCCGCGATGCTCTGAGCGGTTAGCCGCCGTATTCCGTCTGCAGCATCTTGGCGATGGTCTGGAGCTGCATGTTGGAGGTGCCCTCGTAGATCTTGCCGATCTTGGAGTCGCGGAAGAACTTCTCGGCCGGATACTCCTTGGTGAAGCCGACGCCGCCGAGGAACTCGACCGCGAGCGAGGCCGTGCGCTCGGCCACCTCTGAGGCGAAGAGCTTGGCCATGGCGGCCTCCTTCACGAAGGGCTTCTTGG
The DNA here is from genome assembly GCA_903912275.1 of uncultured delta proteobacterium. Lineage (GTDB taxonomy): Bacteria > Myxococcota_A > Bradymonadia > REDH01 > REDH01 > CAIWGR01. Next base: position 1,768 of record CAIWGR010000066.1, on the reverse strand, counting down.
CATCCTTCAGGCGGGCCGCATTGTAGACCATCAGCCGGGCGGCCTCGATCTCCATGGCGACGCGGGCATACTGGAACTGCATGCCCTGGAAGCTGGCGAGCTTCTGCCCGAACTGCTCGCGCTCGAGCATGTACTTCATGGAGTAGTCGAAGGCTCCCTGGGCCAGGCCGAGCATCTGGGCGCCGATGCCGATGCGGCCCTCGTTGAGGGTCTCGATGGCGATCTTGTAGCCCTTGCCGACCTCGCCGAGCACCTGGCTGTCGGGGACGAAGCAGTCCTCGAAGACGAGCTCGCAGGTGCTCGAAGCGCGGATGCCCAGCTTGTCTTCCTTCTTGCCGATGGAGAAGCCGGCCGCGTCGCGCTCGACGAGGAAGGCAGTGATGCCGCGGTAGCCCTTGGAGAGGTCGACATTGGCGAAGACGATGAAGAGGTTGCTCTCGCCGGCGTTGGTGATCCAGAGCTTACGGCCTGTGAGCGACCAGCCGCCTTCGCGACGCTCGGCGGTGGCGCGGAGCGCGAAGGCGTCGGAGCCCGAGCCTGCCTCGCTGAGCGCGTAGGAGCCGATCCAGGAGGAGGCCAACTTGGGCAGGTACTTCTGTCGAATCTCTTCGGTGCCGAAGTTGAGCACCGCGTTGACGACGAGCGTGTTCTGCACATCCATGAGGACCGAGATGCTCGGGTCGACCTGGGCGATCGCTTCGATGGCGAGGATGGCGCTGAACATGTCGGCGCCCGCGCCGCCGTAGGCCTCGGGGATCTCGATGCCCATGATGCCCAACTGGAACAGCTCGGGGATGAGCGCCTTATCGACCGCGGCCGCCTGATCCATGCTGTGCACGCGGGGGCCGATGCGCTCCCGGGCGAAGGCGAGCACGGTGGTGCGGAAGAGGGACTCGTCTTCAGAAAGCTGGGTCAAGGGCAGGGTGCTCAAGGCGGTTCTCCGGTCTGGTGCGGCTGCTGGCATCGCAGTCGCGCGCAGCCTAGTCACTCGGGCGAAAGGCAAAAGCCCCTCGTGCAGTGAGCGTCACATTTCGCATCGTTCCTGCGATCGAGCGCCGCGCCACTTCCTTGACGGCGCATGCCTACCTCCATACCTCGCCGCCCAGCCTGCCCACGGATGAGGTGCACGATGAGCGACGCAGTCTATCCCAATCCAACCTCCACGGCGCTGCTGGTCATCGACATCCAGGAGCGACTGATCGGGGCGATGGAGCCGGAGAGCGCGCAGCGCATGGTACGACAGACGGCACTCCTGATCGCGACGGCCGCCGAGTTCGGCTGGCCAGTCGTCTACTCCGAGCAGTATTCCAAGGGGCTCGGGCCCACGGTGGAGAGCCTGCGTGTCCCGCTCGAGGCCTGCGGCGCCCGCAGGGTGGAGAAGGTGGAGTTCTCCTGCTTCCGCAACGCTTCCTTTGCTGCGGAGGTCATGCCGATGCTCCCGAACCACATCATCGTGGTCGGCATGGAGGCCCATATCTGTGTGCTTCAGACGGTCACCGACCTGCAGGCGCGGGGTCATCAGATATTCGTTCCGCTCGACGCGGTGAGCAGCCGTCAGGCCGACGCGCGCGACAACGGTCTTGCGCTCATGGCCCGCGCGGGTGCGGTGGTGACCAACGCGGAGTCGGTGGTCTTCTATGCGCTGCAGCGGGCGGGAACGGAGCGGTTCAAGCGGCTTCAGGCGCTTATCAAGTAGCGCCTGCCGCCGTGCCGCCGCTGGTTAGCCCTCGGCCTGCGCGACGAGAACAAACTTCTTGCGGGCATGGTC
>CAIWGR010000065.1 GCA_903912275.1 uncultured delta proteobacterium | reverse complement strand
GAGCTCGGGCGCTTCACAGAAGCGCTCGCCGCCATCTACGACGAACAGCCTTGGGAGAGGCCCGTATGCTGACCGACGAACGACCCATCGCAATCGTCGGGGCCGGGCTCGCCGGCAGCCTGCTCGCTGCGCTCCTCGCCAAGCAGGGCCGACGGGTGCTCATCGTCGAGCGGCGCAGGGACCTCCGACAGGTGGTGGTCGCCGCCGGCCGCTCCATCAATCTTGCGCTCTCCACGCGCGGCATCACAGCACTGCAGCGCGCAGGGGTCGACGACCTCGTCCTGCCGCTCTGCGTCGAGATGCCGGGACGGCTCATGCATGCCCCCTGCGGCGCGCTGACCTATCAGCCCTACGGAAGCGCAGGGCAGTCCATCCGCTCCGTCTCTCGCCGCGACCTCAACGCCGTCCTGCTCGACGCAGCGGAAGCAGCAGGCGCCTCGCTCCGATTCGAGACGACCTGCGAGGACCTCGACCCGGAGAGCGGGCTGCTGACGCTGCGCGACGCCGCCTCCGGTGCTCTGGAGCAGGTTGCCTGCGACTTCGTTGTGGGCGCCGACGGTGCAAACTCCGCGGTACGAGCAGCCCTGCGCACCCGAGGCCACCTCACCGACGTCGAGACCACGCTCGAGCATGGCTACAAGGAGCTCAACATCGCGCCCAACGCCGACGGCTCCTTCCGCCTCGAACGGGCAGCCCTCCACATCTGGCCGCGCGGCGATTTCATGCTCATCGCCCTGCCCAACCCGGGTGGCGACTTCACCCTCACCCTCTTCCTGGAGGTCGCAGGAGCGCGCGGCTTCGACGCCATCGCGGAGCCAGCCGCGGCGCGCGCCTTCTTCAACGAGCACTTCGCCGACGCGCTGGCCCTCATGCCAGACTTCGACGAGCAGTGGGCTGCCCGTCCTGTGAGCCGTCTCTCCTACCTCCACACCTCGACCTTTCATGCCGGCGCCCGCGCCCTGCTGGTCGGCGACGCAGCGCATGCGGTCGTCCCCTTCTACGGTCAGGGCATGAACGCCTCGTTCGAGGACTGCACCATCCTCATGCAGCTCCTCGACGCGCATGCCGGCACCTTCTCCGCCGAACTCTGCCGCGACTACACAGCAGCGCGAAAGCCCAACGGCGATGCCATCTGCGCCCTCGCCCTCGGCAACTTCATCGAGATGCGCGACAAGGTCGCCTCGCCCTCCTTCCTCTTCCGGAAGCGCATCGAGGCCGCCCTCCATGCGCTGGAGCCGGAGCGCTTCATCCCGCTCTACACCATGGTCACCTTCAGCAACCGCCCCTACGCCGAGTCGCAGGAGCGTGCCCGCAGGCAGGATGGATGGCTCGACGAGGCACTCTCCCGCATCGGCTGCTCGCTCGAGCAGACCGATCAGGACCCCGCGGCCATCGCGCCCCGCCTCCTCGAAGCGCTCCCACTCCCGCACTGATTCTGGCGTCAGCGCCACCTCGGGCTATAGGCGCTCGCATGACCGTCCCACACGACATCCACGCGCTCCGCGTCGCACCGCTCCGCACCATGGAGCGCCTCCTCCTTCTCGAGCACACACGGCTCGACACCCGCTTCCGCGCCATCGACCTCGACCGCCTCCGCTATGCGCTGGCGCTGGCCCGCATGGAGCGCATCAAGGCGGAGCACCGCACCCTCGACCTCTTTGAAGAGAT
>CAIWGR010000064.1 GCA_903912275.1 uncultured delta proteobacterium | reverse complement strand
CCGGTCGCTGTAGTTCGAGGTCTTCTTCCGGTTGAAGTCGGCCTCGAGTCCGTGGCCGATCGCCTCATGCAGCAGAATGCCCGAGTCGCCGTGGCCGAGCACCACCGGCATCGAACCGGCCGGCGCCTCCTTCGCATCGAGCATGGTCACCGCAATGCGCGCCGCCTCGGCGCCAAGGTGCTCCGGCGTGTGGGTCGCGAAGTACTCGAGTCCCACACGGCCGCCGCCGCCCTCAACGCCCGTCTGGCGCCGCCCTTCGCGCTCCGCCACCACGCTCACATTGAAGCGCAGCATGGGCTGGTCGTCCGACACGAACTTCCCGTCGCTCGTCACAATCAGGATCTGCTTGCTCGACTCGGCCAGCGACACAGTCACCCGCTTCACCCGCTCGTGGTAGCTGCGCGCGGCGGCGTCGGCGCGGCGGAGCAGGTCGAGCTTGCTCAGCGCATCGGCTTCGAAGGTGGGCTGCCCGATCGGGTAGAGCGAGAGCGCCGGCACGCCGTGCAGCTCGATGCCCCGCTCGAGCCCGCCACCCATCGCGATGGAGGAGGCCGTCTCTGCCGCGCGGAGCAACCCCTCGGACGACAGGTCCTCGGTGTAGGCATAGCCCGTCGCCTCGCCGGCGAGCACCCGCACGCCGCAGCCCAGGTTGATGGCCCTGTCGATCTCCTGGATGCGCCCGTCGTCGAGCACCATCACGGCCGAGACCCGGTGCTCAAAGTAGAGGTCGGCATGGTCGCCTCCGCGCGAGAGAGCGCGAGAGAGCACCTTGCGGCCGAGGTCGGCATCGATGCCAAAATGTTCGAAGTAGGGAAGATGCATGCTGTCTGCTGCCTTGCGTGAGTGAGACGTCATTTGGGTTGCGCGCTGCCCTCGGGCAGCAGCGGAGAGCGGGTCGCCACGGAGAGGCAGCGTGCGCCAATGGGCGGCAGCTTCACCGCCACAGGCACCGTCGCGCCGCGCGGCGTGAGCGTGCCGAGGTCGAGCTCCTTGAACCATTCGATGGGGTCACAGGCCACCGCCCCCTTCGGGTCGCTGCGCAGGCCCGGGCAGCGGCCCAGATGGAGCCGGTAGTTCCCCTCCGGAACATCGCTCGCGTAGAACGATAGGCTGAGTGAACCGGGCCCCGTGAAGGTCCCCGCGGTCTCGGCCACCGCCACCACCTGGCCGTTCGTCCGCAGCTCCGCATGCATCGGCTGCTCGTAGCCAAGCCCGTAGGCACACTGCGGCAGGTAGGTGGCCACCACCATCAGGTCCCCGCGCGGCGGCGCACTGCCCGACACCACCACCGCACAGGCAAGCCCCGCGAGAGCGTTCAGGAGGCGTCGTGCTGCGGGTTTCGTGGAGTGCATGGGGCCTATCTGGTAACCACTCCACCCGACACTGCCAAGCGCGTCGCAAACCGCCCACCACGCCCCGCTCCACCATGCAGCACTCCATCGCCCGGCCCGGCGGCTACACCCTCTACGCTGAGTCCCACGGCGAAGGCCCCGCACTCGTCTTCCTCAACGGTCTGTCGCAGTCCACCGCCAACTGGATGAGCCACACCCGCGCCTTCCGCGACCGCTTCCGCGTGGTCGTCTACGACGCCCGCGGACAGGGCCGCAGCACGCTCGGAGATGGCCCGCTCTCGCTCGCCGGTCACGTCGACGACCTCCGCGCGCTGCTCGACGAACTCCACATCGAATCCGCCCACATCTGCGGCTTCTCCCACGGCGCCCGCGTGGCCCTCGCCTTCGCGGCCGCCGCGCCCGAGATGACCTCCACGCTCATCCTCACCTCCACGGGCGCCGACGCCGACGGCCGCCGCCGCGCCATCATCGAATCCTGGCGCCACATCCTCCGGCTCGGCGGCGTCGAGGCCCTCGCCTGGGCCAGCATCCCGACCATCCTCGGCGCCCGTTTCCTCGGCGAGCTCGACGGCCAACTCGAACCGCTCGTCCGCGCCACGGTGCAGCGCAACCAGCCCGACGGCCTCGTCGCCCTCCTCGAAGGCATGCTCGGCTACCCGCCCGCTGACGCGGACGCCGCCGTCGTCCGCGCCCGCGCGCTCCTCATCACCTCGCTCGAAGACCCGCTCGTCTCGGCCGAGTCTGCGACCCGCCTCGCCTCGCTCCTGCGGGCCCACCACGAGGCCTGGACGGGCGCCGGCCATACCATCCCGATCGAACTCCCCGAGCGGTGGCGAACCACCGTCGCCACCTTCCTCGAAGGCTGAGCCTCAGCTCTCTTTCTGCTGCAGCGCAATCTTGCGGAAGCGGGCGGCGTCGAGCTGTACAAACTCGCCCCACGACTGCGCCAGCCGCTGCTCGCCATCCCACAGGTCAGCGTGAATCTTCACCCGGTTGCCCTCGCGACCAACCTCTCGGGCACGAAGCACCAGCCCTGTGTGCAGCCGCGTCGGCTTCTCGAACTTCACCTCCATGCTGGCGGTGACGCAGGGGTAGCCGTTCGTGATG
>CAIWGR010000063.1 GCA_903912275.1 uncultured delta proteobacterium | reverse complement strand
GCAAGCCCCAACACCACAGGCGATACCAGGAACCGCTTCGCCAGCGCATCGAGTCCCACCCGCGCCGCGGCTCCCACGCTGCTGGCCTCGCTCACCACCTCGTTGTCTGTGAACAGAAGCGCGTTGCCCGCAGGATCCCATACCTGCAACGAGGCGAGGTACTGGTTCTTGTCGAGCCGCTCGACGGCAAGGCCAATCGCGAACTTCGCATAGCTCCGGCGTGCTGCAGCAAGGTCGGCCTCACGCTGCGCCTCGGGCGACACGCCCACCTGGTTGCGCGATGCATCGAACAGGTTCTGCGACTCCTGGTCGCCAATGAACCCGAACCGGCCCGTTGCCGTCACCCGCGCCTCGAAAATGCGCTTGCCTACGCCCAGCGCACTGCGCGTCGCGTCGTCGCCGCGAAAGGGCAACAGGATGAGCGACGTCGGCTCAGCGCTGTCGCCTGCACCCACCGCCGCGGGCGCCCGTCCAAGCAGCGCAGCCACCATGACGGCGGCCAGCGCAAGAAGCAGAAAGACGTTTCGTCGGACCATGAGACATCCTCGTCGGGACGGGTTACGAATCAGCAGACGGACGACAGCAGAGACTCTTCAGCGATGGTCACGCCTTTCCGCCGGGCCCGACCATGAACCCACCCGGGTGCAGGCCGAGACGGTCGAGCGCCTTCCGCCACAGCGCCGCTGTGTCGGCATCAAAGACCAGCGAGTCGTCGACCTCCATCGGGATCCAGTCGCCCCGGTGGATCTCACCCTCGAGCTGTCCTGGCCCCCATCCGGCGTAGCCGAGCAGCAGCCGGAAGGGCTGCTCCGTCTCGGGCTGCAGGAAGCGCCCCAACACCTCGAGCGTCGCCGCGATGCGAATCTCGCCCTCCACCGAGAAAACATGTTCCTGCTCGGCCGACGCATCCTGGCTGTCGCCGCGGAAGAGCACCCAACCGCGCTCCGGAGAGACCGGACCACCGCGGTAGACAGGCTGCCCCTCCTGGTGCAGTTGCAGCTGCAGCGACAGGTCCTCCGCAAGGTCTTTCATCGAGAAGGGCGACTGCCGGTTCAACACGAAGCCAACCGCGCCATCCTCGCTCGACTCGGCGAGCAGAATCACGGCCTCCGCGAAGTCGGGGTCTTGCATCGAAGGCGCCGCGACAAGGAGTCCGGGGGCGAGGCTGTCTTGAACGACGGTCATGGATACATCGGGGCGGTGGGTGCGTGGCAAGGGCGACTAGCCGTCGCGCGCATCGTGGGGAAGGGCTGTCAGCCCTTGAGGGCATCCGTCGGATCGTCGCGATCCACCTGCGCCATGTAGGCGGGGTCTTTGGCGCGAATGCCGCCCAGCACCGCGATGATTACGCCGACAATGAGCACCGCTACGGCACCAAACTGCCCGGGCGTGAAACCCGGCGACAAGAGTTCCGCAAAGTACCGCTTGTCTGCCCCACCGATGTCGGTCGCGCGGAGGGTGTCGAGGTAGAAGCGGACGGGCGCGTAGAAGAGGATGAAGACGGCGGCATACCAGCCCGGACGGAGCCCCGTCTGCCTGTCGGCCCAGAAGCGGAAGAAGAGGTAGAGCGCCGCGGGGTACCACATCTCAAGGAAGCCCAAATCAAACCGCGGCGTGAAGCCAGGGGCACCGTAGCCCGCGATGGCCGGGACGCTATCCCGCCAGCCGTCCGGAAAGTTCACCGCCAGCGCCGACGTCGACGCAAGACCAACATGGTCATGCGCCGAGAAGCAGCCCATGCGCCCAAAAAACCAACCCACCGTGAAGCCGTAGGCCATGACGTCGAGATACTTCAGCACCGGGCGCCCCTTGCCGCCGCGGAACTCCAGCATCTTCGGGATGATCACAATGCGCTCCACATTGAAGAACCAGATCATGCCCAGCGACGCACCCAGAAAGCCGCCGAACGACGAGATGCCTGACGAGATCTTGAGCACCTCCAGCCAGCTCCCGTTCGGCCCGAAGACCCGGTCGGGGTAGTAGGCAAACAGGCTCACCTGATGCGCCATGATGAAGCCGGTGATGACCAGCCAAAGACCCAGGTCGCCGACGATCACGGGCGAGAGGTTCTTCTCGGTTGCCCGCTTCTGCGCCAACCAGGTCCCCAGCACCACGCCGATGCCCACGAGGATGCCGAAGACATGGATTTCGATGATGTCCTTGATGAGGACGATGGGCGAGGTTTCGAAGAAGGGAATCGTCGCGAGCATTAGAGACCCATGGGGTGCCACGAGGTCTTGACCTCGAGGAAGGGAGTGATCCGGTAGAGGCTCTGGTGGTCTGCAACCGCCCAGGCAGAAGAGGTGCGGTCTGCATCGAGCCAGACCCGCTTGATCGTCGCCGAGGCGCCGCCTTCGAGCAGCACCTGCTCCTCCATCGAGAGCCCGACAGCACCGATCGCATCGATGTCGCGGTGGGCCGCAGCGGTCGGCAGCAGCTCGTCGCGGTTGCCCGTGAGCAGGTTCACAACACCTGCCGGCAGATCGCTCGTCGCGAGCACCTCCGCAAAGTCGATCACGATCGGCGCGTGCGCGATGGGCGAGCAGGCCACCACGGCGTTACCCCCGCAGATGACCGGCGCGACAATCGAGACCAGGCCGAGCAGCGGCGAGCTCTCGCCCGCAAACAGCACCACCACGCCCGTCGCTTCCGGTGAACTCATGTTGAAGAAGGGGCCGGCCACAGGGTTCTGGTTGCCCAGCACCTGCGTCAGCTTGTCGCACCAGCCCGCATACCAGACGAGCCGATCGATGGAGGCGCTCACCTCCGCCTCCGCTGCCTTCGCCGTCTTGCCGTGCGCCTTTACCAGCGTGGCCGTCAGCGATTCGCGGCGGCTCTCCATCATCTCAGCTGCCCGGTAGAGGATCTGGCTGCGGAGATAGGCGGTCCTGCCGGCCCAGCCCTCTGCGGCCTTGCGGGCGGCCACCACGGCCTCTCTGAGGTCTTTGCGCGATGCGCGGGATGCGTTGGCCACAAATTCCCCCGAACGGTTACGGAGTGCCACGGAACGGCCCGACTCGGTGCGCGGAAAGGCGCCACCGATGAAGAGCTTGTAAGTCTTGGCGACGGTCAGTCGCATGTTGGTCTGTGCCGGGGTTTTCATCCGCGCACCTCGAGGTAGGGGAGCAGGCCCTGACGGCCGCCCTCGCGACCGAAGCCGCTCTCCTTGAATCCGCCAAACGGGCTCGTCGCGTCGAAGCGGTTGAAGCTGTTGCCCCAGATCACGCCCGCCTTGAGCTGGCTCGCAACCGCAAAGAGCTTCGAACCCTTGTCGGTCCAGATGCCCGCAGACAGGCCGTAGGGCGTCGCGTTGGCCTTGGCGACCGCCTCCTCGGGCGTCCGGAAGGTCATGACGCTCAGCACCGGCCCGAAGATCTCATCGGCCGCAATCCGATGCGCCGGCGCAACACCGGTGAAGAAGGTCGGCGCGACAAAGAAGCCGCGGCCGGGGAGCGGGCAGGGCGCAGCGTGGCGCACAGCTCCATCCTCCACCCCATAGCCGAGGTAGGCCTCAATCTTGTCGAGCTGTGCACGGCTGTTGATGGCGCCCACGTCGGTGTTCTTGTCGAGCGGATTCCCCACGCGGAGCGTCGAGAGCCGGTGGGTCAGCCGCCGCACCACCTCGTCGTGGATGCTCTCCTGCACGAGCAGCCGCGAGCCTGCGCAGCAGACATGACCCTGATTGAAGAAGATGCCTGTGATGATGCCCTCGATCGCCTGGTCGAGAGCGGCGTCATCGAAGATGATGTTGGCCCCCTTGCCGCCCAGCTCCAGCGTCAGTCGCTTGCCCGTGCCGGCCAGCTGCTTCTGAATCGCGCGTCCCACCTCGGTGCTGCCCGTGAAGGCCACCTTGTTGATGTCGGGATGGTTCACCAGCGCGGCGCCTGTGCGCCCGTCACCGTTCACAAAGTTCACAACGCCCGGCGGGAGGTCTGCCTCCTGAAAAATCTCCGCCAGCTTCATCGCTGTCAGCGGCGTCGTCTCGGCCGCCTTGAGCACCACGGTGTTGCCGCAGGCCAGCGCCGGCGCAATCTTCCAGGCCGCCATCAGCAGCGGGAAGTTCCACGGAATCACCTGGCCCGCCACGCCGAGCGGCGCGACCTGCGCGCCACCGAAGGCATACTGCAGCTTGTCGGCCCAGCCCGCGTAGTAGAAGAAGTGGGCCGCAGCGAGCGGCAGGTCTACATCCCGCGACTCCTTGATCGGCTTGCCGCCGTTCATCGTCTCCAGAATCGCCAGCTCTCGAGCATGCTCCTGCAGCAGGCGTGCGATGCGGTAGAGATACTTCGCACGCTCCGACGGCGGCAGCTTCGACCAGTACTTCTCGTAGCCACGCCGCGCCGACTTCACTGCCGTATCGACCTCTGCCGCGCTCCCCTGACCGAACTCGGCTAGCTGCTCCTCGGTCGCAGGATTGATGGCACCGAAGTAGCTCTTCGCCGCGGTGAACTTGCCGTCGATGAAGTGGCCGTACCGCTTCTCGAACCGCACATGATCGGTCGACTCGAGCGCCGGCTCATACTTCCAGCCTGGGGCAGCCGCCGCGGTCGTCTTGGGGGTCTGTTTCTTGGTCGCCATGGGTCAGCCCAGCGTGTGGTAGCGAAGTGAATCGTAGGCGCCCAGGCGCTCCTTCTCGAGTTGCATCAGCAGGTCGTTCAACAGCACCGAAGCACCCAGCCGGAACCAGTCAGGCGACATCCATGCGTCACCCAGCGTCTCGTTCACCATGACCAGATACTTGAGGGCATCCTTGGCGGTCCGGATGCCGCCGGCCGGCTTCATGCCGACCATCTTGCCGGTCTTGAAGTAGTGCTCGCGGATGACCTCGAGCATGACCAGCGTCACAGGCAGTGTCGCAGCTGGCTGCACCTTGCCGGTCGAGGTCTTGATGAAGTGGGCGCCCGCATCAATCGCGAGCTGGCTCGCAAACCGGACCTTGTCGTAGGTCTGCAGCTCGCCCGTCTCCAGGATCACCTTGAGGTGCGCGGGGCCACAGGCCTCCACCGTGGCAGCAATCTCATCGAACACCTTCGCGTAGTCGCCCATCAGGAAGGCCCGCCGGTCGATGACCATGTCGATCTCGTCAGCGCCCGCCTCTACCGTGCGTCGAACCTCGTCGAGCTTCATCGCAAGGTCGCCCTGGCCCGACGGGAAGTAGGTCGCCACCGCGGCCACCTTCACCCCCGACCCTGCCAGCGCCTCTTTGGCGACCGCCACAAGCGGCGGGTAGACGCAGACCGCGCCGGTCGACGGGATGTCACTCCGACCAGGCAGCGGCCGCATCGCCTTCGCGCAGAGGTCACGCACCTTGCCTGGCGTGTCGGCCCCCTCGAGCGTCGTCAGGTCGATCATCGAGACCGCCAACAGCAGGCCCTGCAGCTTGGCCGCCTTCTTGATCGAGCGGGTGCCGAGGGCCGCAGCCCGGGCCTCGACGGCGACCGCGTCAACGGCCTTCCATGCGGGCGGGTGGTAGGCGGAACGCACCACCCCGTTGTGAACACTCATCCTGTCACCGTGCAAAGGGTTGCATCCAATCCCATACCCCGCTGCGTCCGCCGCGGCCAGAAACGATCGCTGCGCCCGTCTAGATCGCGATTGCTCGGCGCGCCGCCGGTCGCGCAAAGGCACGGGTCGAATAGTCGCTCAGCATGGCAGGAAGCATTTCCGGAGCCATCGCCCGCAGCCACTGGATCGAGCTTGCGAGGATGACATCAGCGGCGCTGAAGGCCTCTCCCGTCAGCCACGGCCGGTCTGCCAGCGCCCGCTCCGCGAAAGCCACCATCGGAACCAGCGCCGCAGCCTGCGACTCGCCCGACTCGCCCTTGCGCTTCGCCGTGAACAGTTCGCCCAGCGCAGGCTCCAGCGTGGCCGATGCGTAGAAGAGCCACTGCATGTAGTCCGCCCGCTCGGGCGCATCCAGCGCCGGCGCCAGGCCGGAGGCCGGAAAGGCATCTGCCAGCCAGCCGCAGATGGCACCCGACTCAATCATCGGACGACCATCGATCGTGAGCGCAGGAACTTTGCCCTGCGGGTGGATCGCGAGATAGGGCGCCTGACGGTTCTCACCGGCCGGAACATCGAGCGTCTGGAGGGTGTACTCGGCGCCCACCTCCTCGAGCATCCAGCGAACGCGGGTAGCACGGGTCCTCGGGTAGAAAAAAAGAACAATTTTCATCGGATTCCTGAATCATAGGTTGAAAGAGGCGCGGCTCGGTGTTTGAGTCACGACTGGCATCCGTTCACGGGTGGCCAACCGCTCATCCCCCATCTGGTTTGATTCCCTTGCCTTTGACAAGGGTTGCGCGGTACCTGATGCAACATTCCAACAACTTTTCCTCGCGGGCCTGCACATGTTGAAGCTCCCTGCACCCGAACTCAACGTCCGCTCGGTCATGGGCCTTGTCGCCTACCTGACTGCCATGGGCATCGACACCACCAGCGTCTTCGCCGCCGCAGGTCTTCACCCAAGCCCGCAATCCCCGATCCCGGAGCGCATTGCCCGCAGCGCATGGCTCGCGGCCCATCACGAGGCGGTCCGCATCACGCGCGACCCTCTCCTCTGCCTTCATGTTTCAGCGTGGCTCCCCTTCGGCAGCCTCGATGTGCTCGACTACCTCCTTGTCCGGAGCTCGACGGTCGGCGAAGGCATGGCCCGCAGCATCCGATACACCCCCCTCCTCCACGAGGGCGTCGGCGGTCGTATCGAGGTCATCGGAAACCACGCCCACTTCTCTCACTGGCTCCTCACCCCCGACCCCGAGGCCAGCCGCTTCTCCGCAGAGTTTGCCATCGGCGTTCTCTTCATTCGGCTCACCCGCATCGCCGGCGTCGACCTGAAACTGACGGAGATCCGATTCGCCCACCCCTCCTACGGAGTCGAAGCCGCCTTCCGGCAGTTCTTCGGCTGCCCTGTCTACTTCGGCGCCGGCCGCGACGAAGTCATCTTCCCCGCCCATGTCCTCGATGCCAAGATCCCGGGCGGCGACCCCATGCTCTGTGCCATCCTCGAGCGGCAGGCCGAGAGCATGCGCACCCAGTTCGTCGCATCCGAATCGGTCGGCGAGCAGGTGCGGCGCATTCTCCGCGAAGAGCTCGACGGGGGAGACTCCTCCCTCGACCAGGTCGCCCATCGCCTTGCCACCACGCCGCGTACCCTGCAGCGTCGCCTTCAAGACGAGAACACCAGCCACCAGCTCATCCTCCGGCAGGCGCAGTATGAGGTGGCCATGCAGCTCCTCCACAACCGCTCTGTCCCCATCGGCGCCATCTCCTACAAGCTCGGTTTCTCGGAGCCGTCGGCCTTCCACCGCGCCTTCCGCCGCTGGACGGGCACGACGCCGGCGGAGGTACGCCGCTCCCGCGCCACGCCCCCGCTCCGCATGATCAACGAGTATGCCGAGCCGGCGGTTCGAGAGCTCTGAACCCTGACGAGGCGGCAACGACCGCCTCTCTGGCTAGCGCTTCTTGCCCGACAGGGGAGGCCCACTGGCCGCTGGTAGCTTCGGCATCCCCTTGCTGCTCGCGCCGCTTCGAGCCCCTGCCGGCAGCGGTGGAGGCATCTTCGTCTGGCTCGTCAGCCGCTTCAGGTCGGTCGGCGTCAGCGTGGTGTTGGACGGCTTCGGCGGAGGCGAAAGCGCGCGCATCGTCGCGCTGTCGCGGTTGGCGAGCGTGGCAATCATGTCTCGAAGCAGCGCGGCCGAACTCGCGCCACGGTTCGGCGCGGCGCCCAGACGCGCGAGCGCGTCATCCACGCTCGCAGCCCGCGGCAGAATCGGACCAAACCTCTCGGTTGGAACGGGCGCGAGCCTGTCAGGACCCTCCTCCGCAGGTTCGACGACCAGGTTCGGCGCAAGCAGCGCCGCAATCTGCTGGCTCGAATTCGGCGCTGGCGAAAACGGCTGCTCTGGCTCTGGCTCCGGCGCAGGCTGAATCGAGGCCATCTCTCGCGTCTTCCACTGCTCATCGAGCACCGAAGCGGCGTCGCCTGCCAGATCCGACACGAGGTTTCGCGCCTGGCTGAGCCCCGCGCCGGGGATCGCGGCCGGATTCGTCGGCGTTGCCTGCCCGGCAGCTGCGAACGATGACGTTGGTCGGATGCCCGCTCCGTCGCGCGCAACGCGCCCCTCACCTCGCTTGCCGGAAACGCCGCCGCGAAGCGCCGGCTTCACGCAGGAGGTAAACCCAGCCCCCTCGAACGGCGGGTGCCACGGCACACCCTCGCCCACAACCGCAGCGCCCGGCTGCAGCCGCTCTGCCGTTGCGGCAAGAAACGAGGGAAGATGCGAGGTGCTCATGCCCAACTTCTACGAAAGCGCGGAGGGAGCGTCAATCTCGCCCCGCACCGGCTCGGCAGGCCGCTTGAATCCCAGGCCGGCGATGAAGAACTCTCGGCTCTCCTGCCGCACCGCCTCCGGGCGTATCCGCTTGATGTCGCGAAACCACGGTTTCAATTCCGCCATCAGCGTCGGCACCTCGCTGCCGTCGAAAATCTTCGCAACAAAGGCGCCATCGTGCGCAAGCACCTCCTGCGCCACCGAAAAGGCCATCCGAACCAGCTCGATCTGCCGCAGGTGATCGGAGCTCTTGTTGCCATTCGTCGAAGGCGCCATGTCCGACATCACCAGTCGCGCGCGACCGCCCAGCAGCTCGAGAAAGCGCGATGCGGGTACCTCAAGAATCGACCCCTCGATGGCTTCGCCCACGTAGTTCTCCACCGGCTGCAGGTCGATGCCTACAATCTTCACGCCGGGGCCGCCGCGCTCCCGCGCGAAACGAGACCAGGAGCCCGGAGCGCAGCCCAGGTCGAGGATGCCGCCCTTCTTCGGGATGACCCGTAACTTGTCGTCAATCTCGCGCAGCTTGTAGATGCTACGCGCCTCATAGCCGTCGGCGCGCGCCTGCTGCTGGTACTTGTCGGGTCTTCGGGGGTTGGGCATGGGCTCAGCGGTAGAGGTCGGCGACCCAGGCGCCGTAGCCGTTGTAGAGCTCCGTTGCCGCGTAAGGGCCGTCTGGAAGCAGGAACTCTCGCTGCTGCGACCAGGGAACCGACAGGCTACTCGGATCTACGTTCGAGACAAAATCGTAGCGACGCGGCGAGACCGTGTTCCAGAGCGTCTGCGGCTCTCGGTCGGTCAGCTCGATGCGCACGATCGACTTGATGCTCTTGTAACCCCACTTCCACGGCACGTTCAGCCGCAACGGTGCCCCGTTCTGGTTCGGCAGCTGACGGCCATACATGCCCACCGAAAGGAAGGTCAGGTCATGCGCAGCCTCAGCAATCGTGAGCCCCTCATGGTAGGGCCACGGATAGTCGGAGAGGATGGAAGCGCCCTCCATCACCTCCGCATCGAACCCGCTCACGAACCGTACATGGGTGGCAGAGGCGAGCGGCGACACGAGGTCGAGCAGGCTCCGCAGCGGAAACCCGAGCCACGGCACAGTGATCGCCCAGCCCTCCACGCAGCGCTGCCGGTAAATCCGCTCCTCGAGCGTGAAGCGGGCGATCAGCGCATCTACATCCAACGTCAGCGGACGCTCTACCAGCCCGGTCACCTCTACGGTCCAGGGCCGCGTGACCAGCCCGCCGGCCAATTCCACCGGACCGTTCCGGCTCAGGCTCAGCTCATAGAAGTTGTTGATGGTCGTGGCCGTCTCCTCCGGCGTGACCGCGCGTCCTGCCGGGTAGCGGTCGTTCAGCGGGGCGCCTCCGCTCCCCTCCGCCCACCACCGGTCGAGCGGGGGCGAGCTCCCGTCGCCATCACTGTCGTTCGGCATGCAGCGCGTCAGCGGTAACGCCGCGGCGGCGAGGGCACCACGCAGGAAGCGCCTCCGCGAGCGGTAGAGCGCCTCCGGTGTCACCTCGCGCTCGGGGAGCTGCCAACTGCGGTCGCGCAACGCCATCCGACCCCGATCAGGTGATGGTGGCAGAGAGCGCGAGGTAGTGTTCCAGAAGCCCCCGATAATTGCCGATGGCGCGGATGGTCTTGAGGTTGCCGTAGTGGCCGAGCGCGGCGCGATCGATGAACACCAGCTCCACCGGCGGGTTGAAGTGGTGCACGATGCGTAGGAAGTCGGGGATCAGCTTCATCGCTTCGGCCTGCAGCTTCGACTCGCCGAAGGCGTAGGGCTCCACGCTCGTGTAGGGGCGCAGGAAGATGTCCCGCCAGCCCTTGTAGAAGTCGCCGCCGGGCGAAGGGTAGGCTGGGTTGCGCGCACCGAGGGCAATCATGAGCCGGTCGACCGCATCCCATTCGCCGGCCACCGCCGCGACGATGAGGCCGCGGTAATCGCGCACCACCTCGTCGGAGATCTTCTTGGTGCAGCCGTAGTCGTAGAGGACGATGCTGCCGTCCGGCCGAACCGAGAGGTTGGCGGGATTCGGGTCGGCATGCACCGAACGGAACTCAAAGATCTGGCTCGCCAGCATCGTGAAGAGGTGCTCCCCAATGAGGTTCCGCTGCTCCTGCGTGTAGCCGCGCGCATCGAGGTCCTTGAACTGGTCGCCAGGCTCGAACGCGAGCGTCAGCACCCGCTGTGAACTCCGCTCGCCGATCACCTCTGGCACCACCACAAACGGATGCCGCTTGTGGAAGGCCCGGAAGGCGCGCGCGTTGTCGGCCTCGTTGCAGTAGTCGAGCTCCTCCACCAGACGAGCGCGGAGCTCTACGAAGAGGCTGTCGAGCGCCCGCTTGTCGAGCCGCACCATCCCCGAGGCACGGAGCGCAAACTTGAGGTGGCTCAGGTCGGAGTCCACCGACTCATCCACGCCCGGATACTGCACCTTGACCACCACTTCGCGACCGTCGTCCAGCGTCGCGCGGTGCACCTGGCCAATCGAGGCCGATGCAAAGGGCCGCTGCTCAAAGCGGCCGAAGAGCATCTCCACCGGCGAGCCGAGCTCACGCTCAATCTGCGCGGCGATCACCTCGTAGGGCATGGGAGGCGCCTCCCGCTGCAACTTCACCAAGGCGTCGGTCAGCTCCTTGGGGAGCAGGTCGGAGCCGATGGAGGCCATTTGCCCCACCTTCATCGCCGCCCCCTTCAGCTCGCCGAGCGTTGCGGCGATCCGCTCCCCCGTCTTGCCGTGGGAGATGGCCCGATCCTTCGCCATCTCTTCGGCGTTCTGGAAGGCCGACTTGATCTGCGACTTGGCATACTAGCCAGCGACCGACGCGGTCATGCCGGCGAGCTTGAAGAAGCGCTCGCGCTTGGAAACTGGACCCCGACTGCCGCTTGAATCGTTGCTCATCCGGATCACTCGCTCCCGTCGTTCAACCGCCTCGGTTTCTAGGACGAGCCCAGCAACGGCGCAAGCGGCCTACGACTGCTCGTCGTCGCCCTCGTCCTCACCGTCGTCGTCGCCCTCGTCTTCGTACTCCTCGTCGTCCTCGTGCATCTCGGTACCGTCGGCGCCGTGCACATGACCGTGCTCAATCTCCTCGGCGAGCGCCTCGCGGACTGTCTGCACGGTGATGTCGAAGTGGAGGCGGAAGCCGGCCATCGGGTGGTTGAGGTCCACCATCGCCTGCGTCTCCGTCACCTCAACAATCGTGCAGATCTGGGGGCCGTCACCGAGGTCGATGAGCAGCTCCTCACCGAGCTCCACCGGCATCTCCGGCGGGAGCATGTCGCGGTCGATCGGGAGCACGTTGGCCTCGTCGCGCTCGCCGTAGCCCTCGTGGGCCTCGAGCGTGAACTTCACATGGTCTCCAACGCCGAGGCCGACGAGGTTGCCCTCAACTGCCGGAAGAAGGTTCTCGTGGCCGTGGAGGTACCAGAGCAGGTCGTCGCCGCTCGCCTCATCCATGACCTCGCCCTCGTCGTTCGTGAGGGTGTAGGCCAGCGCTGCCACAACATCATTTGCAATCTTCATCGTACCCTCTGACATCTCATCCTCCGGGGGCCTCTTGGCCCATCAAGTGTCGTCTTCGTCTAGCAGCCTTGGCTCGACAGATGGTTGAATCACAAGCGACTCATCTTCCAGCCCCAAGGCCGCCACCCCGTTGCCATAGACGCAGCCCGCGTCAAGACAGCAGACGCCTTTTCCACGAAAGAGTCCGAGGCGCGCCCAGTGTCCAAAGTAGATGGGCTCCCGCTCCGTCGCGTCGGGCGTATCGAACCAGGGAAAGGTCCCTTCACCTGCCTCGGCCGGCGGGCCCGTGTAGCCCTTCACCATGCGCCCATCACCGTCCACGGTCCGCATCCGGGTCAGGTGGTCGAGCGTTTCGAAGTCTCGGGCCTGCTGCACCGTTTCCGCCATCTGGCGACTTCGCCAGCCCGCAACAAACGCTGCCCAGCCGTCGCCGGCGAGCGCGGCCTCGGCCTCGCGGGCCCGCTCCTCAGCCTCGCCCAAACTCCAGCGCATCGGAACACCCGCATGCACCATCGTCACCCCCTGCGCCCGGTGAAGCAGCGGCCGCCGCCGGAGCCAGTCCAGCAGCTCCGGGCAGTCGGGTGCGGTCAGCACATCGTTCAGCGTGTCGCTCCGACCCTGCTTCACCGCGCCTGCCGCCACGGCCAGCAGATGCAGGTCATGGTTGCCCAGCACCACCGTCACCCGCTCCTGCTCCCTCATGCACCAGCGCAGCACCTCGGCGTTCGCCGGCCCTCGGTTCACAAGGTCGCCCACCAGCCAGATCCGGTCGGCGCTGCGCGCGTAGTCGAGCCGCGCGAGCAGCGCGCTCAACGAGTCCATGCAACCGTGAAGGTCGCCGATGATCCAGGTCGTCATGCTGCTAGGGCGCGAGCCGCGAGCGGTGCCAGACGGCGCCGTCCTGCTCCCAGACGAGCCGGTCGTGCAGCCTGCCCAGACCGCCCATCCAAGCCTCCACCCGCTCCGGTCGTATGAGGTAGCCGCCCCAATGCGGAGGGCAGGGCACGGGCACGCCGGCGAAGCGCTCCTCCACCTCAGCCTGAAGCGCATCGAGCGCCTCCCGCGACGCAACCACCTCGCTCTGCGGCGAGGCCCAGGCCCCGAGCTGGCTCTCGCGCGGCCGCACGGCGAAGTAGGCCTCGCTCTCCGCGCGCGGCAGCCGCTCGATGCGCCCCTCCACCCGGATCTGACGGGCCAGCTTGTCCCACCAGAAGGCCACCGCTGCAAAGCCGCTTGCCTCCAACTCCGCCGCCTTCGCACTCTCGTAGTTGGTGAAGAACCGGATGCCCTCTTCGGCGACACCCTTGCAGAGCACCATCCGCACCCGCGGCCGCCCCGCAGCAGTCACCGTCGACAGCGCCATGCCGGTCGGCTCCACGCAGCCCGCCGCAATGGCCTCATCGAGCCACTGCCGCAGCAGCGCCATCGGCTCCGCAGGAACCGCCTCTTCGCGCAGCCCCTCGGTCTCGTAGCTGCGTCGCAGGTCGGCCAGTGTGGGGTCGGCGATGCTCAATCCAGCGTCTCGCAGATGAAGGGGTGGCCGCGACCACAGTTCAGGTCGTTCCAGTTGCCGCCGCCGAGCCGGAACTCCGTGCAGTCTTCGTCGCTCGAGTTGTTTGGCTCGCCGCTGTTCCAACTCGCAAAGGCCGCCGGCGCCCCGCTCGACCAGCCGAACGCACCCTCGCTCGCGATGTCGTTGTAGCCAATCCAGAAGTTGCCGCTGAAGCCGCCCCGCGGCCCGCAG